>CAYJJW010000190.1:0-3592 GCA_964370555.1 uncultured Treponemataceae bacterium
CCGATTCGCAGCTGACTTTCGTCCTTGTCTAATTAATTGGTTAATTGTAGGCATGAGCCTTGTCTCCTATTTTTTAACCGGCCAGCACTCCGGTCGAAATTACCATTGGGTAAACAGTATAACAAATTTTTCATTATACTGTCAATATAGCCAAGATACAGGAAGCCTAAACTCCCTTTACCTCAAGTATCGTGCCATGAACGGCACTAAACTAAACAGTAATCGATGTTTTAGCTTGCTAAAACTCGATAGTAAAAATTGGCAAGGACGCCAATTTTTACGTATTAATCATCATCACTTTCGTTTTCAAATAGAACTTCTTCCATTTGAGATTCCATTTCTTTTTCAATCTTTCGTCTCTCAAGAATTTCTTCCATTTGAATATCAAGGTCTGCTGCATTTTCATCAAACAACTTGATGTTTTTATAATTCTTTATACCAGTTCCAGCAGGAATTAAATGTCCTATTACAACATTTTCTTTTAACCCTCTAAGATTATCAACAGTGCCTGCAATTGCAGCGTTTGTTAAAACCTTAGTAGTTTCTTGGAAAGAAGCCGCTGAGATGAACGAATCAATATTTAGCGCAGCCTTTGTTATACCTTGGAACATTGGACGAGCTATAGCAGGTTGTCCACCTTCAGCAATAACACGAGAATTTTCTTCATGGAACTTATATTTGTCTACTTGTTGACCAAAAATAAATCTTGTGTCACCAACAGCAACAATTTCTACTTTTCTAAGCATTTGGCGTACAATAATTCCAATATGCTTGTCATTAATGCTTACACCTTGCATTCGGTATACTTCTTGTATTTCATCCATCAAATATGTTTGAAGAGCATGCTCTCCCATGATAGCTAAAATATCATGTGGGCTTACTGAGCCGTCACACAAGCTTTCGCCTGCCTCAACAGTGTCTCCATCACGAACCAATAGACGTTTTGTCATTGGTACTAAGTGATCAAATGACTTTCCATATTTATCTACAACCGCAATAACACGTTTGGCCTTTGTAATTCCTTTGAATTGAACAATACCTGTAATTTGTGCTAATACAGTTGGATTCTTTGGCTTTCGAGCTTCAAAAAGATCTGAAACTCGAGGCAAACCACCGGTGATATCACTTGTTTTTGCAGACTCTTTAAGAGTTTTAGCAATATGAGTACCAGCAGAGATACTTTGCTTATCTTCAACTAGAAGAACCGCTCCACTAGGAAGGTAATAACTTCCTAACTCATTACCAGCTTCATCTGTAATAAGAACACGTGGTTGTTTTGTATCTAAGTGAAGATCAGTAATACGTTTTTCAACGTTTCCAGTTTCTTCGTCTACAACTTCAGCCAAGGTTGAATCAAGGATAATATCTTCATAGTGAACATATCCTGAATGCTCTGCAATAATAGGTTCAGAGAAAGCATCAAATCGACCAATTGTCTTATTTGCTTCTACAAAGTCACCTTCTTTAACATTTACCGTTGAACCATTTTTGATTTCAATTTTAACATTATTACCAGCTAAGAACATTTGTTTTTTGTTTAGAATGATTCTTCCCGGATCTGCAGCATGAGTTTTTTCACCTTTTATTTCAAACAATGGTGTTCCAGCAGTAACTTTATCGCCATCAGAAACAAGAATTTTTGCTCCCTCAAGTGAATACTCACCGTAAATACGTGTAACTTCCATATGCCCCTTACGAGTAAAGAGCCAAGTTCCATCATCCATAACTACGTGAGAGCCAGTAATACTTTGAATAATAACAGGGAATGTTAATCCAATTCTGTTTTCTTCACTAACTTTAGATGCAGTACCACCAACGTGGAAAGTACGCATGGTAAGCTGTGTACCCGGCTGTCCGATTGATTGCGCTGCAATAATACCAACAGCTTCACCAATTTCAATCTTTTTATTATGAGCTAAGTTTCTACCATAACATTTACAACAAACACCTTGTCTTGCTTCACAAGTTAATACAGTGCGAAGTTTTACTTTTTCTACGCCAGCTTCGTCAATTTCTTGTGCAATTTCATCGGTAATATATTCATTAACACCAATTATTGTTTCACCAGTAATAGGATGAACAACATTTTCAAGTGTAAAACGTCCAACAACTCTGTCTTTTAGAGCTTCAACAATTTCATCACCATCTTTTATTGTTTCATAGTCAATACCGTTAATAGTACCACAGTCTTCTTCATTGATTACAACATCTTGTGCAATATCAACTAGACGACGTGTTAAGTAACCAGCATCTGCAGTTTTAAGAGCAGTATCTGAAAGACCCTTACGAGCACCATTGGTAGAAATATAGAACTCAATAACAGAAAGACCTTCTTTAAAGTTTGCACGAATTGGGAGCTCGATAATCTCACCATTAGGCTTTGACATAAGACCACGCATACCTGCAAGCTGTCGAATTTGGTTTCTACTACCACGAGCACCAGATGATGCCATCATGTAAATAGTATTAAACCCTTCTTTATCATTTTCAAGCTTTTTCATCATAACATTTGTTAAATCTTCGTTTGTTTTTGTCCAAACTTCAATAACTCTGTTATAGCGTTCGTCTTGAGTAATTCGTCCTAAACGATATTGTTTTGTAATTGATTCAACTTCGGCATTAGCTTTTTCCATCATTTCGGGTTTTTCATCCGGAACAAGGATATCGTCCATAGATATTGTAGCTCCAAAGAATGTAGCATATCTATATCCTACTGCTTTAATTGCATCAAGCATTTGAACGGTAAGCCAAGGGCCTTGTTTTTTATATACTCTTTCAATAAGTTTTTTAAGCTCTTTATCACCTAAAAGTTCATTTTCATACTCAACATCTTTTGGCATTTCATCATTAAAGATAATTCTACCTGCTGTAGTTGAAATAACTTTACCATTGTAAGGTGCTTTCATAATAGGAACTTGAATCTCTGATTGCCAATCAATACTTTTTGATTCAGCTGCTAAAAGAGCTTCATTTTCACTACTAAATCGTTTTCCTGTTCCCTTTCCAGATGGTTTAATTTTTGTTAAGTAATAAATACCTAAAACCATATCTTGAGAAGGATACACAATTGTTTTACCATTAGCAGGATCTAAAAGGTTACGAGCAGACAACATTAATGTCCAACATTCCATTTGAGCCGCTTGTGTTAACGGTACGTGAACAGCCATTTGGTCACCGTCAAAGTCAGCATTAAATGCGTGACAAACTAGAGGGTGAAGTCGAATAGCTTTTCCTTCTACTAATACAGGTTCAAATGCTTGAATACCAAGACGATGAAGAGTAGGTGCGCGATTAAGCATAACTGGATGCTCACGTACAACCTCATCAAGAATTGCAAAAACTTCAGGAGATTCTGATTCTACAAGCATTTTTGCTTTTTTAATATTATAAACAACGTCTTTATCAACAAGTTTTTTCATAATAAAAGGCTTAAACAATTCAAGAGCCATTTTAGTAGGAAGACCACATTGCCAAAGTTTTAACTCAGGACCAACACAAATTACAGAACGTCCAGAATAATCAACACGTTTTCCTAAAAGGTTTTGTCTAAAACGACCTTGTTTACCTTTAAGCATATCTGAAATTGATTTAA
>CAYJJW010000191.1:0-3572 GCA_964370555.1 uncultured Treponemataceae bacterium
ACGATAAAATTTTAATAAAGAAGTTCTTTTGTGTAATTCCATGTAAAGCAAGTGGCAAAAATACTACACAAAGAAGTGCAGTGTCATTCGGGTCATAGGTTAGACTAACGCTTGCACGACCATCAAACCTTTGTAAAAACATCTGTATTGAGAAAAAAATCAATATTATAATTACAGATAACTGCATGCTCTTTTTATTATTTTTTGCTAAGGCAATAACAATTGATGTAGTAAGTAAGGTTCGCAATAAGTCTGTATATTTTATAATGGCATTGCTTATATAAACACTGAATGGTATACTAAGAAGACCTAAAATTGCAATACAGATAAAATATTTATGTAAAGGTGTTTTTTGTAAAATAATAAATAAGTCTTTTGCGTTTGTTGCAAGTATGAGTATGGCAGCTAAAATAACACTTACAATTCCTAATCGGAAAGGAACAAGGAAAAGAAAGCTTTCTTGGAAGCGCCATAATGTTACAAAAAGAAGAAGCCATAAAACGATAGTTTTTAAAAAAATCATAAATTATTTCCAAATTCCGGGCAAAGCATCTTTTTTTCGCTTTAAAACTCTGTTTATTATTAGGTTTATGCCCCAAGTAATAAAAGGTAGTGGGTCTTTAATATTCCAATCATCATTAGCATGATAGTGTGCGGGTGCAAAGAAGACTTTTGGTAAACATATAAATGAGTTGTTTGACTCTTTACATTCTGAAAGAATACGCAAAATATCACCTCCAAGCCAGCGGGTTTTTGTTTGCATTTTTGCTTCTTCAATTTTAAAATCAGTTATGCCTTGTGCAAGTAAAGCATAATAATAAGGGTAATCTACACCTGCTGCAATATTATGCTTTACTGATCCCCAAAAACGTGGGTTTGCATCAATTAAATAACTTTTTTTTGTAGAAGGTTCATAGATAAAATCCATTTGACAAACGCCATTCCATTCAATATGGGTAAGCAATTTTTTTAAAGCGTCTAAAGCAGAAGGGTAGAGTTTGGTTAAGCGCGTTGTCGATTGCCCTACACGTAAAGGATATGCACTTGTAAGTGCATAAGAATCAGAGACTAAATGCTTTCCTTTGTAAAAAATACCACATGCACCAATGAGCTCACCATCAATTACTTTTTGAATTATATAGTTTTTTCTTTCTTCAACTTCATTATAAGTAAAGTCATAAAGCTCTGTTGCTGAAGCAAATCTCTGCATTCCCCAACCTCCGCCACCTTGCTTTGGTTTGAGAATTACAGGAAAAGGAAGATTTTCAAGTGTTTCTTTTGAAGAAAGCACATCTTCAAGTTCCCAAGTTGGAGGTGTATCAATTTTAAGTTCATTTGCAAGTTCTGTAAGCGAAGCTTTTGCGTGAAGCTGTAAAGCTTTATCATAAGTAGGTAGAAGGAAATTTATACCTGATTCTAATAAAATATCTTGATATTTTAAACAGGTGAAAGTTTCTTCTAAAACAGGAACTAAAACGTCAATATTGTTTTCTTTATAGAATGTGCTAATTGCTTCAATAAATTTTTCTTGCTGTGTAAAAGGTGAAGGATAAATCATTCTTCCTTTACAGTAGCGTGACATTCCAGCCATTGTGAAGGATCTCTTATCGCCAATATACACCTCAAAACCAGCACTATGAAGGCTTTGACAGATGGCATACGCAACACGCGTATTTCCAGATGTAATAAGTGCTTTTGGCATTAGATTTTCCTTTTATTGCTGAAATTTCGTTAGCAGGTAATTTACTCTTCAATTGAGAGGAAGTCAACCTCATCCATAGCTGTTAAATGCTTATAGTTTTCTCGATTTCGTAAAACTTTTACTTCATCTCCATCAACTGAGACTATGCATGCACGTGGAAAAGCAAAATTCATTGCATATGAAGAAAAATAGGCCCCAGCATCCATAATGGCTAAAATATCTCCAACTTCAAGTTTTGGAAACACCTTACCTCGATATAACCAATCAGAGCGAGTGCAAACTCTTCCAGTTACAGTATATTCTTGACTGAGGGGACGAGTTACATCACTAGCAAGCAGTGCTTCATGAAGTTCAAAGTCGCACGGATATGCGTGGGACAAACGCCCACCATCGGTTATTGCAAAAGGAGCTTTATCTAGAGGTTTTTTTATCGAGTTCACCCTAGTGAGCATAAATTCCCATTGACTTGTAAGCATGCGCCCAGGTTCTATAATTATCATTGGAATTTCAAGTTGGTATTCCTTACAAAGCGCATGTAATCTTTTTGCAATTGAAGAAAAATAGTTTTTTAAACTTTGGTAGGGCTCATGGTAAGCGCTTTTGGGAAGAAATCCAAAAAGTCTATAAAGAGCGTATTCTTTGCTATTCATATTTTTGCTTGTTGGCACACCCATGCCGCCGCCAATATCTAAAATGGTGATATTCGCCTGATAAGTATCTTTGAGCATTTTCATAAATCTTATTGCTTTTTCAACGCAATAGACATGATAGTTAGAATCTTTTGCATTGCTCATAGTATTAAAATGTAAGGCACAAACATTAAAATATTGAGTATTTGAAAAAAGAAGATTAAGAACTTTATCCATATCTTCTGAGTTCATAAGAACACCTAGTTGTGTGTCATTGCTCATGCCAAGGCGAATCCCTAAGCGTGCAATTTTATTTTGTTTTTTGCACTCGTCCAAAGCTAGATAAACTTCTTCAATATTATCAATATTTATGAGTACACCTGCTTTTATTGCGCTTGCAATTCCTTTTGCAGATTTATCAACACCATTAAAAACAATTTTTTCAGGCGATACGTCTAAGCTTTCAGCTAGCCAATATTCATAACCTGAAATAACTTCAGCTCCTATGTTCATTTCATGCAAAATATTTACAATTCCTGGTATGCAGTTTGTTTTGTAAGAATATGTAATCATAGATTTTTCAAATAACGAATCTAAAATTTCTTGTACATTTCTTACGTGTTCACGCAAAGCTTTTGTATGTACAACAAGTAATGGAGTTCCATACTCTGTTGCTAAATCTGTGCATGATACACCGTCAACGGTAAGCTCATTTTTTGAGTTATTCTTCAACTTCCAAAGTGTTGGGTGAGGTTTACCTTGTTTTATTTGCTGACGAACAGAATATTTTCTTAACTGTTTGCCTATGAATTTTATAACTTGCATGTCTTCTCCAGTTATAGAGTAATTTAAAATTTATTAAAAATTATGTTTCTTAATGAAAGTTTTATAGGTAATAGATAGAAAGTAAAGTATAGGAAGCATGAGTAGCACTTCAACTATCATTCCAGTAGAAGAAAAAAGAATAGAGGCAATGTGATGCATAGTAGAAGATGGTAAGTGGTAAAGTAGAAACTTAATTCCTCGTTGTAGTATCGTATGAGCAATATAGAAAAATAGTGGTGAGCAGCCTAACGTTATTAGAATTTTATTTGAGAAATTATAGCGTTTCAAAATAGCTAAAAGCGAGAAAGTTATCCCTAGTCCATAAAGAGTATATTGTAATGATGGTGGATACTTAGTGACTGCAATAATATCAGCGAAAGTTTTTAATAAAGAATCGTGCATTTGCCAAAGGCTAG
>CAYJJW010000192.1:0-3548 GCA_964370555.1 uncultured Treponemataceae bacterium
CCTAAACAAATCTTGAGTCTCTTTAAAAGACGAAATTAATATCGCTAAAAATGGAAATAAAATAAAAGCTCCGAATAATAAAAAGATTAATAGTAGTACGATTTTTTTGTGTGACTTATTGTTCATGTTTTTTACCTCATTTCCATTTTTTAAATTGTCCACTTAAGGATAATTGTACAAGATTTACTGCAAAAGTAAAAAGCAGTAAAAACATTCCTATGGCACAGGCCAATCCCATTCGATTTTGTTGAATTCCCATCTTATACAAATACCCTACTATTGTTAAACCAATATTATTAGGCGAATTTGGCCCCCCCCAAAGCATATAGCTCTCTGTAAACATAGATAAACCTCCAAAAACACTTATCGTTAGAACATATGTAGTAATTGGTTTTAGTAATGGTAATGTAATATGAAAAAAATCTTGAAAAATATTTGTACCTTCTAAGCTAGATGCTTCGTATAATTCTGTTGGTATATTTTGAAGGCCTGATAGAAAGTAAAGAATATTTATACCAAGCCATCTCCAAGTTGCCAAAAGCAATAATGCAATATAACTTGTATGCGCATAATTCAACCATTCAATTGGTTCATAGCCAAAAAAACCTAAAAATAAATTCATTTGCGAGTTAGGAAGACTCCCAAAAAGCATTCTAAAAATTATACCAGCAACCACAACAGACGAAAGTGCGGGTAAAAAAAGTGTTGACTGAAAAAAACCTTTCAATACCATCACTTTACTGTTTAAAAAAACTGCTAATAATAGCGGTATAGGGATTAAGATTGCTAAAGTAGCGAGCATATATAAAAAGCTATTTCTAATTGCAACAAAAAAAGTAGGATTAAACAATCTCTCATAATTTTCAAATCCTATAAAGGTTGATGCACCAGGTAATACCTCATAGAAGCTCATAACAAGGGCTGAAATTAGGGGATATAAAAAAAACAAACACACTACAAGTATAAAAGGTGATATAAATACATAAGGTGTTACATTTTTGTTATTAAGGATATTTTTTAAAGAACTTAATCTTGCCATTTTGAATACCTCCAGTAAAAAGAAAAAAGTAGGGGGAGCACCCCCCTACAAATATTAATTAAGCTCTGCTTCCAATTGTCTTTGTGTTTCTTCAAGGACACCTTTTGGCTCTTTCATTTCTACTAATAACTGAAAAAGTGTCTCATTTTGTATTTTAATTACTACATCTGGAAATTTTTCCAATGAATAACCACTAGGAAAGTCTTTTCCAATTTTTGCTAACACATCAGAAAATGGGTTATTAATAAAATAATCTGTAAACTTATTTTTTTCAAAAACAATATCAGATTCCCAAACACTGGAACGAACAGGATCAAACCCTAATATTCGCCATATCTCATTGTTACCTTCTGCAGAAAGTTTTGCATACGCCAAGAAATCTTTTGTAAGTTCAATATCTCTTGCATACTTTGTGACAGATGTACCTGTTCCCCCTAATCCTGCACTCTTTTCAGAATTTGCATCCCATACAGGCATTGGTTTTATAATCATTTCACCTTTTAAGTCTGGCATATAATCTGTAAATCGGCCCATATACCATAAAGGCATCATAAGTGCTGCAGCACCACTATTATTCATAAATCCATAAAAATCTTCTTTATGAGCATTTCCACCAGGAGTTGCAACAGCAGTTCCATCTTTAAGCATTTTTTGCATAAAAGTAATAGCTTGAAGCATTTCAGGAGAGTCTACATTGATTTCACCCGTATTAGGATCAACCATATCCGTACCTTCTTGTACTAACATAGGTTCAAGTGTAAATATATCAACTGTTTCAACTGCAAACATTGGGATTCCTGTTTTTTCTAGTACAATTTTACCAGCCTCTGCAAAATCATCCCAGGTAACTATTGAATCTAAATCAATACCAGCATCATCCATTATAGTTTTATTGTAATACATTACAGTTGCACCAACATGAAATGGCATACCATAATATTTACCGTCTTTAGAATAAATATCAAACCTTGATTTTACAACATTCCCTAATTCTGGTTCAACAACATCATTTAATTCAACCAATCCTGGAACACCCCGAAGAAAATTTGAATATCGTTTTATTTCAATATCAACAAGGTCTGGGGCTCCTTTCCCTGTAGTGAGAGAAATACCTAATTTATTATGCATTTCTTCAAACGGTAAAACGGTACTTTCCAATTTTATTTTCCGTTCAGGGTTTTCTTCATTCCATTTTTCAGCCATCACCTCATACAATTCAGGATGGAACTCATTAAATGTCCAAAAAGTAATTGTAGTACTTCCATCTGCATTTTTTCCATCATCAGATCCACCACTAGCGAACAGACTCGCAGCCATTACTATAGCTATTGCCATACATACTAATTTTTTCATAATTTTCTCCAATTCTTAAGATAACATTCTCTCGCATCTAAATTTTTATGCAAGTTAATAATTGTGCATTTTCAGCACATCCAACTTCTTTTACGCTGTTATAAATTTAAAATCCTCCTCAATAATTTTTATTTAGCTAATCGTATTACATTCCAACTAGCTTTTGATAATTTTGCTTTTAATAAAACACCGCTCATTGTAGTTGACCCCTTGGTTATAGGCTTAACATTTTCACCTTTGGCAGAATTACAAGCTTTTAAATCACTATTTTCCAATGAAATATGTTCAACTACTTTATACCCTTCGAAATTTTCCAACACACAATCAATATCGATGTCTTCTTTTAAATTTCTATTTACACAGAAGATAGTTACTGTCTCATCCTCTTCACTATGTGTTACAGTTGCGGTAATATATGAAATATTTGAGAATGATTCAGTGTCGTATGTTTCACATTCAAGTATATTTTCTAACACTTTACCTCTTCCATATAAGGAAGCATGCATGTATGGATAAAAAATTGTTTGTCTCCATGCACTACCATCTTTTTCAGTCATGATAGGAGCAATAACATTTACAAGCTGAGCAAGACACGCAATTTTTACCCTGTCTGCATTATTAATTAATGAGATAAGCATACAACCAACAACTAGAGCATCTTCAAAATTGTAAATATCTTCAAGCAATGGTGGTGCAACTTGCCATGGCTCTATTTTTGTATCTGCGTCATTTGAGTGAAACCAAACATTCCATTCATCAAAAGATAAGTTTATTGTTTTTTTACTTCGGAGCTTTGCTTTTACATGGTCACAAGTTGCAATTACAGAATTAATAAAATTGTCCATATCTAAAGACTTTGCAAGAAAATCTTCTGTGTTATTTTTTCTGTTTCCATAATAAGTATGAAGAGATATATACTCAACATTTTCATATGCCAACTCCAAGGCTGTTTCTTCCCATTGTCCAAACGTTTTCATTTCACTGTTAGAGCTACCACACAACACAGTTTCAATGCTTGGATCTACCCACTTCATAACTTTTGCAGATTCATTTGCAAGTCGTCCATACTCATATGCAGTTTTTGCACCAATTTGCCAAGGTCCATCCATTTCATTTCCTAAGCACCATAGCTTTATATCATGCGGATTTTTATAAC
>CAYJJW010000193.1:0-3495 GCA_964370555.1 uncultured Treponemataceae bacterium
TTATCTGTCGAAACTTGTCATATTTAGATGAAATAACTTTCCCTTGTTCTGTCATTACTCCAAGATGAATTAAAAAAGGAACCGGAATGCCTTCTTCTATAATATATTTTTTTTGCTTATTTTGACTGCTCTTTGGACCAGTTTGTCCTGCCTTGAGCGGTTTTTTGACTATAGTAATTTTTCCCTTTTTACTGCAAAGAATTGTAATTGTTTCTGTTAAGGTTGTTAAAACTGAGTTCTTATACACTTTTCCACAGTTTTCTTTTATAAACTCTGCGAACTCACCATTTTTTAATCTTTTATGAAAACTTTGCGTTTTTGTAAAAGATTCACAAAAATAGCCATTTTCTTCATTTGATTTATAAATACGTACTTTTCGATATTGTTGGTCTTTTTGAGGGTTTGATAAAACAGCTGAAACAACATCGTTCATTATAGGATCAAGCTCTGAAATTTCCATTTAATTATCCTCTGTTATATGCAATAAGGTATTAAGTTCTATGCATGTTTCATACATAGGAAGGGCTGTTGCAAGTAAGGGAATATGTAAGTTTTCTGCCAAACTTTTCATTCCTACGCTTGGAAGTTTTTCATTTACCAAAAGCACAGCAATCGCTCCTAACATATCGGCAGTTCTAATCGTTTGCTCTGTTGCAAGTCCTGTAACAAGAAGACATCCTTCTTTTTGACTTACAAGCAAGTCTGCCATGAGGTCACCTGCAATTACATCTGAAAAAGTAATATTTTTTGACTCTGTAGGTAAAAAAACTATATTTGCGCCTAAATTTTCAACCAAGGATAAAATATTCATGATTTTATTATATACTTTTTTTTAATTTAATGATATACTAAGCCCATGGCGAAAGTTTTTGTTTTTGTAAATCAAAAAGGCGGTGTTGGAAAAACAACATCGGTTATTAACATTGGGGCTTATATGGCTTTAGCCGGTCAAAGAGTGCTTTTAGTTGATTTTGACTCTCAAGGTAATATGTCCTCAGGTGTTGGTGTAAGTAAAGAAAAACCAACAATATATGAACTTATATCAGGCTCTGTAACAGCAGAAAACGCTGTTCGAAAAACAGAAGTAAAAAATCTTGATGCAATTTCTGCTTCAATTGATTTATCAGGTGCTGCAATAGAGTTAGTAGATCAAGAAGAAAGAGAATTTTTCTTAAAAAAAGCTCTTGAACCGTTACAACCCAAATATGATTATATTCTGATAGATTGTCCTCCTTCATTGGGAATCTTAACTCTAAATGGATTAGCTGCTGCAGATGCGGCTATGGTTCCTATGCAATGTGAATATTTTGCTCTTGAAGGAATTACGCTCCTTTTACAAACAATTAAAAAGGTTCAAAAAAGCGTAAACCCAAACTTAGCAATTGGAGGCATATTTTTTACCATGTATGACTCTCGTACCAGACTTGCAAATGATGTTGTTATGCAAATAAAGTCTTATTTTAAGGATAGTGTATTTAGTACTATTATTCCAAGAAATGTACGTCTTTCTGAGGCTCCATCTCATGGTGAGCCTATTTGTTTATACGATCCCGGTTGTGCAGGTGCAAGAAGTTATGAAAAACTTGCTCAAGAGGTAATTGAACGTGGCTAAAAAAGGATTAGGAAAAGGTCTTGGTGCTTTACTTGCTGAAAATGATTCTCCAAAAGAAGAAGCATTTAAAAAAACAAGTTTAGCAAACGATATTAATAGTGATGAAAGCACCTCAATAAAAGACTTTTATGTAAACATCGATTTACTAAAACCAAATCCACACCAACCTAGAACCGAATTTGATGACGAAGCTTTAAAAGAGCTTTCCGCTTCTATAAAAGAACATGGTGTTATTCAGGCAGTATTAGTAGAAGAAGCGGGAGACGGCTCTTACTATATTATTGCAGGGGAAAGACGAACACGCGCATCAAAACTTGCAGGATTAAAAGAAATTCCTGTCAGGGTACAAAAATATAACGAACAACAAAAACTTGAAGTTGCATTAATTGAAAACATACAAAGAGAAAACTTAAGCCCATTAGAAGAGGCAAAAGCCTATCACAATCTTATGGAGCTTGCAAATATTACTCAAGAAGAAGTAGCAAAACGAGTAGGGAAGAACAGATCTACCGTTGCAAATGCCCTTCGTCTTTTAAAGCTTCCAGAAGATATGCAAAAATCACTTTTAGATGGAACTTTAAGTGCTGGCCATGCCCGAGCGGTTCTTTCTGTAATAAATCCTTCTGATCAAAGAATTCTTTTTGCGCGCATTATTGGTGGTGGACTTTCTGTTCGGGATTCTGAAAGTCAAGCTTCCGAAATGAATTCCGGAAAAAAAGAAATAAAAACAAAGAAAGCTGCAAAAGCTACAAAAAAAGATGCTGATTATGCTTTTTTAGAAAATCAACTCATAGAAGCCTTAAGCACAAAAGTTTCTTTAACAGGAAATTTTGACAAAGGCTCTATTGTTATTGAATATTTTTCAAGAGATGATTTAGATCGAATCTATGAAAGGTTAATTAAAAACTAATCCCTTTATCTTTTTCAATCACGGCTTCTGCCATTTTAACTTTATAGGCCTTAAACTTTTCTCTGAGTTCTGGATATTTTACCGATAGAATTTGAACCGCTAAGAGGCCTGCGTTATCGGCACCGTTAATTGCAACCGTTGCAACCGGAACGCCTGAAGGCATTTGCACAATTGAAAGAAGGCTGTCGAGGCCATCCATAGTACTAGACTTAATCGGAAGACCGATAACTGGAAGCGGGCAGAGGCCAGCCAAAACACCTGGGAGGTGGGCAGCCTTACCAGCACAACCAACGAGAACCTCAATGCCATTTGCCTCGGCATTTCGAGCATATTCGAATGCAATGTCCGGAGTTCTGTGTGCAGAAATAACGCGCAAATCGTATTCAACTCCAAAATCTTTAAGAACTTTTAGCGTTCCCTTAACAACATCTAAGTCCGAATCGGACCCCATTACAACGCCAACTTTCACCTAAGCCTCCGTATATTTGTTCTATTTGAAATACGAAACGCCGGACTCAAAGATTTTTTGATCCGTGTTTCCAATTATATTTTTATAAAGGCCGTTTCCGATTCTTTCGGAGTGACCCATTTTTCCCAAAATTCTACCGTCTTTACTGGTAATGCCCTCAATTGCATATGTTGACCCGTTTGGATTGTATTTCGTATCCATTGAAGCGTTTCCACTTTCATCAACATATTGGGTTGCAATTTGACCATTTGCAATTAAATCTTGTAGGGTTGTCTCATTTGCAACAAAACGCCCCTCGCCGTGACTCATTGGAATCATGTATGTTTCGCCAATTGTTGCTTGAGAAAGCCACGGAGAAAGATTTGATGCAACACGCGTTCGAGACATACACGAAATATGCCTTGTAATTGCGTTAAAGGTAAGCGTTGGCATATCCTCTGTAATGTTACAGATTTCACCTTTTGGAAGAAGTCCAAGTTTAATAAGCGCTTGGAAACCGTTACA
>CAYJJW010000194.1:0-3481 GCA_964370555.1 uncultured Treponemataceae bacterium
ATTCAAGAACAAACTCGCTTTGGAAGTTATATATTTGCTATTGGTGATAATGAAACCGTTGTAAAAAATACCGGAATAAATATAGAAAGAATTAAAATTGCAGTATTTGGCTGGTCAGGCTTTTGTATAGGTATAGCAGGTATTTTAGGTGCTATACGTATTGGTCGAGGCGATGTTGTAATAGGAAATGATACTGTTTTTCCTGCCATTACCGCTATTGTAGTTGGTGGAACTTCTTTATCAGGTGGTAGAGGAGGTGTTGTTAACTCTCTTGTAGGCGCATTAATTGTTACCGTAATAAACCATGGGCTTATTTTACTTGGAGTTAATCCATATATTCAAGCTGCAGTACAAGGTATTATCATTATTTGTGCAGTTTCAATTTCTGTTGTTCGCGGCAAAAAGATAATTACAAAATAAGGGGGGCAGAATGGATAAAATATTATTTAAAGCAACACAGGTTACTAAGCAGTATCCGGGAACACTAGCACTCAATAAAGTTGATATGGAAATTCCTTCTGGTAAGGTTATTGGACTAGTAGGTGAAAATGGTGCAGGTAAATCAACTTTACTTAAACTTATTATGGGTTTAGAAACACCAAGTTCAGGAACAATGGAAATTAATGGGAAACTATATACTCCTACTTCTCCAATTGAAGCAAATGCTATGGGCATAGGAATGGTATTTCAAGAACAATCATTAATATTAAACTTGTCTGTAGCACAAAATATGTTTTTTGGACAAGAAAAAGACTATCAATTAGGTTGTTTTTTAAATAAACCAAAAATGAATAGTGATGCTCAAAAAGTTCTAGAAAATATGGGTATAACTAATATTAAACCTGAAAAGAAAATTAGCCATATTGACTTTGCGTCAAGGCAAATGATTGAAATTGCAAAGGTTTTCAATATAGTGCAAGCTGCAAATTCAGATGGCTCTATTGTTTTACTCGATGAACCCACTTCTGTATTAAATGAAGAAGAAGTAAAACGACTTTTTGAAAACATACGAAAAATTACTGCAAAAGGTACATCAGTTATATTTATTTCACACCGTCTTGATGAAGTTATGGAAATATCAGATCTAATTTATGTATTTAAAGATGGTGAGCAAGTAGCTGTTCTTGATAAAAAAGATGCTAATGAAGATGTATTGTATGAAAAAATGGTAGGTAGAACTGCAACAGGCGAATACTATAAAACTGATAAACAAACCTCTGTTTCTTATACTGTATTATTGGAAGCAAAGCAATTAGGATTACATGGAGCTTTTGCAGATATAGATCTTACATTGCATGCCGGTGAAGTACTAGGAATCTGTGGCGTAATTGGATCAGGTAAAGAAGACTTATGTGCTGTTATTTGTGGTGATGAACAACATACAACAGGTGAGCTTGTAGTAAAAGGCCAAGTATGTAATTTTAATGAACCGTATGAAGCAAAAAATGCCGGAATTCTATCAATTCCAAAAGAAAGAAGAGAAGAAGGTATTATAGGGGCGGCAGATATTATAGAAAACATTTCTATTTCTAGCTATGCAACAGACAAGAAAAACGGATTAATTAATAAAAAGCTTCAGCAACAGAAAGCACAACATTGGATAAAAGAGCTTGGTGTAAAGTGTCCGTCAATGTTTGAAAAAGTTAACCATTTAAGTGGTGGTAACGCACAAAAAGTTGTGTTTGGTAGAATAATGGCTTCTAATTCTGATATTCTTGTGCTTAATCATCCTACTCGTGGTGTTGATATTGCAGCAAAAGAAGAGATTTATTTATTAGTTCGCAAACTAACAGAAGCAGGAAAAGCAGTATTATTGCTTGGTGATACTTTGGATGAATGTATTGGGTTAGCAAGTAAAATTCTTGTTATGAAAGATGGTATGCTTACTGGTGAATTTGACGCCTTACCCGAAAACAAGCCAAGTCAAGTCGATATTGTTCACTGTATGATGTAAGGAGGGTATAGATGAATTTAATGAATATAAAAAAGAAGATTAGTTTTGAAAATGTAAATAAGTATCTTAGCGGAGTGTCAATTATGGTTCTTGTTGTATTATTTACAATAATAAACCCTGCTTTTTTAGGTGCAATAAACGTTAAAAATATTTTAGTTGACATTTCACCCCTGTTAGCGATGGCATGTGGTGTTTCTTGTGTGTTACTTATGGGATCTATTGATCTTTCCATTGGTTCTATTTGTTCTTGTGCAGTTGTAATGCTCACTGTTCTTCTGCAAAGTATTGGGCTTTGGGCATATCCTGTAGTAATTGTGTATGGAGTTCTTGCAGGTTTATTAAATGGAATTATTTTTACAAAGGTAAAAATTCCTTCATTTATTGTAACATTGAGTACCATGAGTATTTGGCAAAGTGCAGCATATCTTATTTCTGGAGGTATGCCACTTGCAATGCCAAGTAAAATTTGGGGATTAGTAAATTGGGCAAAGTTTGCTGTTGCATTTATTCCTCTTATTTTTGTTTTTGCTCTAATTATTATGTTAGCGTTTGGGTTCTTTCAACACAAATTTATTTTAGGAAGAGGAATGATTGCCGTAGGTGCAAATGAAAAAGCAACTAGGTTAATGGGCTTAGATGTTCCAAAAATCAAAGTAATGGCATTTACATTATCAGGTTTAGGTGCTGCCATTGGTGGTATTTTCTTTGCAGCAAAATTAAAAAGTGGTATTCCAACAGTTGGTGAACCATATCAAATGATGGCTATAGCGGCAGCTGTTCTAAGTGGTACATCTTTGTCAGGTGGAAAAGGTAATATATATACAACTATACTAGGTGTTATACTCATTACTCTTATTCAAAATGGTATGAACGTTGTTCAAGTTGATGGATTCTGGCAACAAATTGTATTTGGTATTCTTATTATTTTTGCAATTGCAATAAATACAGATAGAAGTATCAGAGGATTTGTAGTAAAATAAATTATAGTTAGGAGAAATAGTATGAGTTATGGAGTTATAGGGCTTGCCCATATTGGTATTCCAACAAATTGTTATGATAAAAGCAAAGAATTTTATTCAGAATTAGGTTTTGCTGTAGAAGAAGAATGTGTGCTTGGTGATAATCATGTTGTTTTTATGCGCTGTGGCGATTGTGTGGTAGAATTATATGAAGCTGATGAAATTGAAGCAAAAGCTGGTGCGGTAAACCATATTGCACTAAAAACTAACGATATAGAAGCAAGCTTTGCACAGTGTAAAAATGAAAACAAGACTTTCTTAACTGATGGTATTGTAGATATTGCATTGTATCCAAATGGATCACGATACTTTATTATTGAAGGCCCAAATAAAGAGGCTGTTGAATTTAATATGATTAACATGTGATAGGAGACAAATATGATTTACAAACGAGTAGGAAAAATTGATGCAGATATTTCTGTAGTAGGTATTGGATGCTGGAACTTTGGTGGTGATTGGGATAATTCAAGTGATGAAAACTCAATCAATATTGTTCATAAGGCAATTG
>CAYJJW010000195.1:0-3425 GCA_964370555.1 uncultured Treponemataceae bacterium
CAAGTGGATTAAGCGAAAGCGAAATTGACAGAATGGTTAAAGAAGCAGAAGCAAACGCAGAGGCAGATAAAAAAGAAAGAGAAAAAATTGATGTTCGCAACGAAGCCGACTCTATGGTATACGCAACAGAAAAATCTCTCACTGAATTAGGTGATAAAGTAGCAGATGCTGATAAGCAAGCAATCGAAGAAGCTGTTGCAGCACTTAAACAATCACTTCAAGGTGAAGACATTGAAGACATCAAAGCAAAAACAGAAAGCTTAAAACAAGCTTCATACAAAATTGCTGAAGAAGTTTACAAACAACAAGCTGCTCAAGGTGGCGCTGCCCCTGACGGAGCTCCTCAAGGAGATGCAAGTAGTGCAGGTCCTGATGTAAGCAACTCAGGCAAAGCTGACGATGTTGACTACGAAGTTGTTGACGACGACAAATAATTAAACGAGCGAACATGAGAATTACAGTAGCAATTCTCATGTTCTATTTTTACTGCCCTTTTTTACAGGGGCAGTTGTATTCTTTTAAATATGGTTGAAAAAAACATGGCAAAACGTGATTATTATGAAGTACTTGGTGTTCAAAAAGGTGCTTCTAAAGATGAAGTAAAAAAAGGTTATAGGAAACTGGCTGTTCAGTATCATCCGGATAAAAACCCCGGAGACAAAGAAGCTGAAGAAAAGTTTAAAGAGGCAACCGAAGCATATGAGGTTCTTTCCGATGAACAAAAGCGTCCTATTTATGACCAATACGGCCATGCAGGTTTAGACGGCATGGGTGGTGGCGGTGGCTACTCTCATGCGTACAGCGACTTTGGAGATATCTTTGGCGGTGGCTTTGGAGATATTTTTGAAAACCTCTTTGGTGGAGGAGGCGGAAGAAGTTCACGCCAACAACACTCTGGTCAAGGTGCTAGTCTTCGCTACGATTTAGAAATATCGTTTAAAGACGCTGTATACGGTACAAAACAAGAGATATCATTCCAACATAATGAAGTGTGTGATGTGTGTAAAGGTTCCGGTGGGGAAGCAGGTTCAAGCAGAAAAACGTGCCCAACCTGTAACGGGGCGGGGCAAGTTCGCCAAAGTGCGGGATTTTTTAGCGTTGCACAAACATGTCCTACATGCCGTGGTGAAGGAACTACAATCGATAAACCTTGTAAAAATTGTGGTGGCTCATGCGTAGAAAAGAAACGCAAAAAAATAGCTGTTACCATCCCTGCTGGTGTAGATGATGGAAAACGGATTACTATTTCAGGGCATGGAGATGCAGGCAAAAACGGTGCACCTTCTGGCGACTTAATTATTATTTTACATGTTGCACGTCACAAACACTTTGAAAGAAGCAGAAACGATCTTTATTGTGCCGTTCCTATTTCAATGACACAAGCAGCATTAGGTGCAGATGTTTTTATTACTACACTCGATGACAAAAAAATCAAAATGAAAATACCTGCAGGAACACAACACGGAAAAATGCTTCGCATAAAAGAAGAAGGCGTTCCGTATGTAAACTCTAGCAGAAAAGGTGACATGTACATAAAAATTATTGTAGAAGTTCCAACAAAGATTTCAGGAAAGGCTAAAAAACTCTTAGAAGAGTTTTCTAAAATGGAAGGCGAAGTTGACAGCCCAAAACCTGTTTCCCTTTCCGAATTGAATAATTAAAGTAATTTGATTTTTACATACCGAAGTAGTGGTTTATTGCAATAAACCACTACTTTTTTTATGCTTGAAAAAATCCCCTATACCTTGTACAATAAACAAACAAATGGAGAAATCATGAAAAATACATTTATACTTTTAACAATACTTACCCTTACAAGCTTTTCGCTTTCTTGCACACAAAAAGAAGAAGCACCCAAAGAGCTAGAAAAAACAGCTGAACAAATACAGCTCGAAACCAATATACAAAAGTTAACTACCCTACTCGAAACAAATAATCCTATTGGAAACGCAAAAGGTGAAGCAAGTGTAATTGCACAAAATATTCTTACAAATAAAGAAGCATTTTTATACGACTTAGAAAAAGTATTGAACGCAGATAGAGCTATGGCTGATGGGGATTACGATACTGCAAGCTTTTTACTGCGTGCCGATAAACAAGTAAGCTTAATAGAAGGCTATACGCCACCAAACCTAGTTTCTCTAAATAAAGAACTAGCAGATAATGGAAACTATATGTTAAACCGACAAGATTTGTCTTTAAGAGCTCCTGTAGAAAAAGCCTTAAGCGAAATGGCAACAAAGGCAGCAAACGATGGCATTACACTTTTAGTAAGCTCAACCTATCGCTCATACGATTATCAAGCCATTGTATTTGAACGTAACGTGCAAAACTATGGGCTTGAAATGGCAGAGCGCGATTCAGCCCGCCCAGGAAGAAGCCAGCACCAATTAGGAACTGTTATAGACTTTGGAAGCATCACAAATGATTTTGCAAACACAAAGGCTGGCATTTGGGTGCATGAAAATGCGCCTAGCATGGGATGGTCTCTTTCATTCCCGCCAGAATATGAAATAGTAACTGGCTATGTATGGGAATCTTGGCACTGGCGATATATTGGCGCGGAAGCCGTTCGATTCCAAGAAAAATGGTTTAATAACATTCAACAGTACATGATAGAGTTTGTATATGCTTGGAATTTAGTTTCAAATTACTAATTACGAGTTACTATCTTTTCTTTTTCTCTTGACAAACAACATGTACTATTGTACAATAAGTATATGAATACAGATGTAATTTGTGATGCTTGTGCTATTTTATCGGTACTCTTAAATGAAGAAGAAGGTTTTACTATTCGTGAAAAAGTTGAAGGTATGAACTTATATGCACCAACTTGTCTCAATTTTGAAATAGGAAATGCCTTAAGCTCACTCATGAAACGAAAAGCTCTTTCAGTAGTAGATGCGGTTACGGTGTATCATGAGTTCTTAAAAATTCCTATGAAAGAAATTGACGTAGATATTCCATACGCGCTTATCATTGCAGGAGAAGACACTATGTACGCCTATGATGCATATTATATGGCATGTGCACTTCGCTACAACTTACCAATTTTAACACTTGATAAGCGATTAATAGAAAATGCAGAAAAAAGAGGTATACAATGCTTGTAATGACATATTCGGCTGCAAGACAAAATTTAGCTTCAACGCTAGATAGGGCAAAAAAAGACGGTGCTGTTATTATTACGCGCACCGACGGCTCAAAGTTTAGATTAACTCCCGAAAAATCAAATACTTCACCCTTTGAAGGAATCGGCACAACAATAAAACTTAAAAATGGTGAACTATCAGCAGCTTTACAAGCTGCTAGGGAAGATACCGAAAGCAGATTTTAAAACTAAAATCATATACAAATATACTTTATTTATAAAGCATATTTGTATGAAAAATGTAAAATTATTATATTTGCTGTAAAAGTCTGCA
>CAYJJW010000196.1:0-3405 GCA_964370555.1 uncultured Treponemataceae bacterium
TTTATGTAAACGGAAAACCTATAAAGTTTAAAGGGGTAAATCGCCACGACAGTGACCCAGTAACAGGCTATACAATAAGTACGTCTCAGCTTATTAAAGATCTTGTTCTTATGAAACAACACAATTTTAACGCCATTCGTACCAGCCATTACCCAAATGCACCATGGGCAACGCAAATGTTTGCAAACGCTGGCTTTTATGTTATAGCAGAAAGCGACTTAGAAATACACGGTACAACTACCATTTATAATGGCGGAGGTGAAGGCTGGGTATACGATAAACCATTTAGAGATGACAGAACCTATGGAATGCTTTGCCACGATAAGAGATTTGAAAATGCAATACTTGACAGAGTGCAAAGAAACGTAATGAGAGATAAAAATAATTCGTGTGTTGTGTTATGGTCACTCGGAAACGAATCGGGCTATGGACCAAATATGGAAAAGGCAGCTGCTTGGATAAAATCTTTTGACAGTACTATGCTTGTACACTATGAGGGCAGCATTCACCAACTGGAAGGCTACAAAAATGATGTAATAAATATTGATGTGTTTAGCCATATGTATGCACCAACAGAAGATATAGACACCATTATGAATACCTTTTTGGATAAGCCATTTATACAATGCGAGTTTGTCCATGCAATGGGCAATGGCCCTGGCGATATTGAAGACTATTTTGAGCAAATATATAAATATGATGCATTTATTGGCGGCTTTGTGTGGGAATGGTGCGACCATGCAATCTATATGGGAAAAACAGTTACCGGAAAAGACAAGTACTACTATGGAGGCGATTTTGGCGAGTTTCCTCATGATGGAAACTTTTGCATGGATGGACTTGTGTATCCCGATAGAACACCTCATACAGGCTTACGTGAATGGAAAAACTGTGCCCGTCCAATGCGTGTAAAAGCAATTAATATAGAAAAAGGACTTTTTTCTATACAAAACACACTCGACTTTACCAATTTAAACGACTTCTTTTTTGCCTATTTTGAGGTGGTACAAAATGGATTTGTTGTTGAGAAAGGTATTCTTGATAGTTTAGATATTTCACCTAGAGAAATAAAAGAAGTACATATTCCATATACAATACCAAAAACAGGAACTTGTCATTTGCGTATTTCATGTATAATAGCTGATGATTGTATTTTTGGGCTCGAATATGATGAAATGGGGTTTGATGAAATACTTTTAAGAAAAGAAACAATTGAAAAATATGAGTCAAACTCCAAGGCAAAAATAAAAATCGAGGAAAGTGAAACTGAATACATTATTCAAAGCCCAAAATTTAGATATACCTTTAACCGTTTAACAGGAATGTTTGATAAATTAGTAAAAGATAATGTAAGTATACTCGAAAAGCCAATGGAAGTTAACATATGGAGAGCCCCAACTGATAACGATAGAGTAGTGCGCTTAGACTGGGAAAAGGCAGGCTATGACAGAAAAACGATTAGGGTATATAAAACGAGCATACAAAGTGAAGATACATGCGTAAAGATCTTTACAGAGTTTAGTGTTTCGGCAATTTTTATACAACGAATACTTGAAGTAAAGGCTTGTTTTACCGTTTACAATGACGGAACAATTACTATCCACATGGATGCAAAACGTAATACAGATCTCCCGTTTTTACCGAGATTTGGACTCAGGCTCTTTTTGCCAAAAGATTTCGATAACTGTATCTATTTTGGCTATGGTCCAAATGAAAGTTACATTGATAAAAGACGAAGTTCGTACTACGGAAGTTTTGAATCAAAGGTAAGTGATTTACATGAAGATTATATAAAACCGCAAGAAAACGGAAGCCACTGGGGATGTGAAGAAGTTGGATTGACTAATAGCAATGATTTTGTATTCACTGTACAAGGCAGCGACTTTAGCTTTAACGCCTCCCATTATACACAAGAAGAACTTAGTACAAAAAAACATAATTTTGAGCTTATCGAAAGTGACTATACGATACTTTGTTTGGATTCTAAAATGTCAGGAATAGGCTCTGGAAGCTGTGGGCCGCAACTAAAAGAAAAATACCAAGTGTGCGATAAAGAAATTAAGCTTGATTTTACGCTTTTTTTCTCTTGACATCTTAGAAGTCATGCTCTACACTTAAAGTAGGAGAGTGTAGAGCTATATGAAGTATTCTCAGTTTATGCTCGTTATCATTATTCTCTTAGCGTCGTTGTTTTCGTTTCAGCAATCGCTTGAAGGTGAACAGGACGACAAAAAAGAAACACAAACACTTCTTGATGTTTATGCAGATAGAATGGAAACCATTATAGATGGAACAATAAAAGTTACAACAATTTTAGAAGAACTCATTATACTACATAATGGGAGTGCTCCTCTTGATGAGGTTAAAAGACTTAGTAGAGTGCTATTTGACGAGCAAATACATATTAATATTAGTTACGCTCCTAATGGAATAATAGCTTATTCTTATCCGTCTGAAGGAAATGAGGCAGCAATTGGGCATATGCTTCTTGTAGATCCCGTTACTAAAGATGATGCAAAAAAAGCGGTGGAAACAAATGAAGCTACACTTTCAAAACCATATCTTTTGCGACAAGGGAGTATGGCTGCTGTGGTTAGAGATCCGGTATATATTAAAAAAAATGGTAAAAATGAGTTTTGGGGTTTTGTTACAATTGCAATGAAAACAAGTCAAGGTCTTATGATACATTCAGACATTGACAGTTTAGAACAATTTAACTATGAATATCATTTAAGTTATAAGTATAACGAAAACTCTATTGATATTTTGCAATCCCAAAATTTTACCAAAAACACTCATACTTTAAGTAAAGAATTTACAACAAAGTACGGGGAATGGGAATTATTGATGTATCACACTCCTGATATAAGTGAAGTAGCAGAGAGAATTATTTCACTTCTTCTTGCATTGGCTTCATTTTCTTATCTTATAATCTTTTTAGTACTCCTTATAAAAAGAAAAATCAATATAAGGAAGTAAAATATATTTTAAAAACTACTATTTTTTCCATTTTTTTAACTTTTCCTCTTGACAAAAAAATCATATTTTTATAAAATAATAAAGCGTTGAGAATAACGACATTCCCCTGTAGCTCAGTTGGCAGAGCAACAGACTGTTAATCTGTGGGTCACTGGTTCAAGCCCAGTCGGGGGAGCGAAAAGCTAATTCTATGCTAAGCATAGAATTAGCTTTTTTTTTGCACATATTCATAATGATGTTTGTAAGCTATAGTATAAAAATCGTCTACAGACTCAGAGAAATAGCAGAACTATTAGTTTTTTTCACCGTCCTTTAATTTTTAGGTATCTGTTAAAGCGCTGTGTTTATAATTTTTTTTTAAGTTATGTATAAAAAATACTTCACTTTTTTACATATATTTCACATTTTTTATTGAAGTCACTCTTG
>CAYJJW010000197.1:0-3396 GCA_964370555.1 uncultured Treponemataceae bacterium
AGACTTGCTTCGAGCTAATGAAGTATATGCAGAGAAACTTGCTGAGGAGGCTCAGGCTTTACTAAAATAAAGAACAGTCTGAAATAGTGATACTAATATTTAGCTAGATTTGATATACTAAGCTAGTAAAAGGAGGATCGATGAAAGCCAATTTATTATTTCAGACAAGAATAAAGCAACATTATGAATTACTTAGTAATTCAGAAAAGCGCATCGCTGACTATATAATGGAAAGTCATGAAGCTGTTTTAGAAATGTCTACACAAGAAATTGCAAAAAAAACTGAAACAAGTGCGGCAACCATTGTTAGATTCTGTAGAGCTTTAGGTTTTAAAGGAATAATAGACTTTAAATATCATATGATGTCAGAGCAATTAACAGCTATTGAGAATTATAATGTGATTCAAGAGTCAGATTCTATTCGAACTATAAAACAGAAAACATTCAGGTTTAATAAGAGTGCTATGGATGAGACACTTTCTATTCTTGATGATACAGCAATACAAAAAGCAGTAGAAGTAATAGGAAAAGCAAAACAAGTTGCAATTATAGCTGAAGGTGGATCAGGGACGTCAGCTCGAAGTGCATTTGATGTTCTTTTACAAATAAACATCCCTTGTGTACTTTTAGAGGATGCCATTTTTCAAGTAATAGGGGCATCAAAACTTACTTCAGATGATGTTGCATTAGTAGTTTGTCATAGCGGACAGTCACGTAATGCCGTAGAGGGAATTGAAGTTGCAAAAAAAGCAGGAGCAACAACAATAGGAATTGTTGGAATTGTTGGTTCACCTATTGTGAAGTATTTAGATATAGTTATATATACTGGTGTAGCTGAACATCCTTTTTTTAGTAATATGATAGCTGCTCGTATTAGTGAACTAAACGTGATTTCGACGCTACATGGAGCTCTATCTATAGAAAGAAGTGATGAACTAGGAGATTATATCTCAGAGATAAATAAACTTTTAAGTTTAAAACGAGTAAAAAACAATCTTTCAAAAATTTAGAATTGAATGATTGATTAATAAAAGACACAAATCTAAATTGTGTCTTGAAAAAAAGGAGAAAAACATGAAAAAAATTGCAGTACTACTTATTGCATTGATGGTGTTGTTTACAGCAAATGTAACAGCAGGTGGATCTAGCGACAAAGGCGATGAAAAAATTGTAGTAAAAATTGGGCATGGAGCCCCAACTACAGATGCAAGACACATCGCAAGTGAAACATTTAAAAAAATTGTAGAAGCCGAAACTAATGGAAAGGTAGAGGTTCAAATCTATCCTTCTAGTCAACTTGGTAACTGGAGCGAAATGCTCGAAGGGATGCAATTAGGAACTATGGATATTTTGATTGAAGATATTGGTTCTCTCGAAACATACTCTCCATACTGTTCAATTGGGTTTACTCCTTTCTTGTATGACAGCAAAGAACATTTTCAAAAAGTTTGGACAGGGGATGCTTCTGAAAAAATACTAGAAATTTTAGAAAATGAAACTGGATATATGTTTTTAGGCTTTATGGAAAGAGGACCTCGTCAAATAAACTCAAACATTCCTGTGAACACATTAGCAGATCTCGATGGGTTAAAGATTCGCGTTCCTGGATCAAAAACAATGAGCGATTGTCTTACAGCGTTAGGTGCAAGTCCTCAAGCCATGGCATTCCCAGAAGTTTTTGGAGCAATACAACAAAAAGTAATTGATGCACAAGAAAACCCAATTGATGTTATATACACAAACAGTATTTATGAAGTAGCTCCATATGTTCTTCTTTCAGAACATGTTTATGGTGCATTCAATTTCATCTTCTGGGGAGATACATTTAATTCTTATCCTGCAGATGTCCAAGAAGTTATGAAAAAAGCTATTGAAACAGCATCTAATGAATACAATGACTCAATTCAAGCAATGGAAGCAGAAATGCTTGCAGACTTAAAAACAAAGCCAGGTGTTGTTGTTGCAGAAATTAATCCTTCTGAAAGAGCAGAATGGTCAGAAATTGTTAGAACAAAAGTTTTAGATAAAAGAACTGATTTAGCAAATATTTATGATTTGATCGATGCAGAAAGATAATTAAGGAAATATTTACCATGAAAGCATTAAAATTTACAGAACCACATAAAGCTGAAATAGTCTCAGTACCTGATCCTGTTGTGTCTGAAAATGATGATATTGTTATACAACTCAAAACTGCAGGAATTTGTGCAAGTGATGTTATGGCCTTTAAAGGTACACATCCTTATAGAGTTCCTCCAGTAATAACCGGACACGAATGTGCAGGAGAAGTAATTTCTATCGGAAAAAATGTAAAAACACTCAAAGTCGGGGATAGAGTTGCTGTTGAGCCTCATTTAGGCTGTGGGGAATGTATTTTTTGCCTTCATGGTGAATATCAAGAATGTGTTAGTAAAAAATTAATTGGGGTAGGAGACTGGACAGGGTCTTTTGGGGAAAAAATTCTTGCTAAAGAATCTATGTGCTATAGAATTCCAGATAACATGTCTTATGAAAAAGCTGTTCTTCTAGAACCTTATTGTGTTGGTCTACATGCTGTACGAATTTCAAAAGTTGCTATGAATGATACGATAGGAATTATAGGAGCAGGAACAATTGGTCTTATGACTCTAGTAGCTGCTGAAGCATCTGGGCGCAAATCAAGTTTTATTTTTGATTTAAGTGAAACTAAGCTCGAAGCAGCAAAAAAACTTGGTGCCACATACACTTTCAATTCAGGCAATGTAGATCCAGTTGAGGAAGTAAAAAAACACGAACCTTTAGGTCTTGATATTGTATATCTTGCCGTACCGTCAGAAAAAGCCTTTGATCAAGCTTTAAAAATGACAAAACCTCAAGGAAAAATAGTATTAATAGCCGTGTATGGTGCTAATGTACCAATAGATAGTTTTCAAATACAACAATTTGAGCGCTGTGTAATGGGTACAGCTATGTATAACAGAGATGATTATGAAATGGCGATAGAACAATTTCGTTACAATAGAATAAACTTTTCGAATGAACTCATTTCAAATAAAATTACTCTTGAGGAATCTCATGAGGTCGTTAGAGAAATGGCTGAAGGAAAACGAAACGAAGATATTAAGAATATTATAGTTTTTAAATAAGAGGAAAAAATGAAAAAAATATTAGATGGCATAGAAAAATTTTGTCTGATTTCTATGTCTTGTTTACTTGTAGCAGTCATTGGGGTGCTTTTTTACCAAGTAGTATCTAGATATTTATTTAGTACTTCATCTATTTGGATTGAAGAATTTGCTCGATATGGAAATGTTTGGATTACAATGATTCTTTTTTGTATTGTTATAAGAAAGAATGATAGTGTAAGAGTAGATATTATCGAGCATATTTTTAGCAAAAACAAAAAATTTCTAAAAG
>CAYJJW010000198.1:0-3384 GCA_964370555.1 uncultured Treponemataceae bacterium
TAAAAGAACTTGATGCAGGTTTAAAACACCTAGCAGAAATTGTAAAAAAAGATCTAGGTCTTGATAGCGCAACTGTTCCAGGTACTGGCGCCGCTGGTGGTATGGGCTTTGGTATGCTCTGCTTACTTGGATCAGAACTTAAAATGGGTATTGAAACAGTATTAGATACGGTAAACTTTGACAAGCAACTTGAAGGAGCCGATTATGTTTTTTCAGGTGAAGGGAAAATTGATACGCAAAGTTTACGTGGAAAAGTTGTTATAGGCGTAGGTACTAGAACAAAAAAAGCTGGCGTAAAACTTATTTCAATTGTGGGTGATATTGGAGACAATATTCAAGAAGCATATGATTTAGGTGTTACCGCTATTTTTAGTATTAACCGTGTTTGTGTTCCATTTAGTGAAGCAAAACCACGTGCAAAAAGTGACTTAGCACTTACTATGGATAACGTTGTAAGATTTATTAAGTCAATTAATTAATTCCTAATTACGAGTTACGAATTATTTTATAGAGAGGAAGTATGATTTTTCATGCTTCCTTTTTTACGCAAAAATCACTTCAAACCGCTTGCGAAATTGCCTTTTTTCGGGTATTCTAATATTATGGCATATGAAGTTACCGCCTCGAGAAGAAGGCCACAAAAATTCGAAGATTTAGTAGGGCAAGATTTTGTTGCCGCGACACTTATAAACTCAATCGCAGAAGGGAAAATAGCCCACGCATATTTATTTTCAGGCCCCAGAGGATGTGGAAAAACGTCTACTGCACGTATTATGGCAAAGGTTTTAAACTGTACCGACTCTCATAACGGTGTTCCCTGTGGAAATTGTACCGCATGTGAAGAAGTTTCAAGAGGTGCAAGCTTAGATGTTATAGAAATTGACGGTGCTTCAAACACCAGCGTAAATGATGTACGCCAAATTAAAGATGAAGTACTTTTTCCACCCAACTCATCAAAATATAAAATCTATATTATTGACGAAGTTCACATGCTTTCAACAAACGCATTTAATGCACTTTTGAAAACTATTGAAGAACCTCCCCCTTACGTTATTTTTATTTTTGCAACAACCGAGTTACATAAGGTTCCCGCAACTATAAAAAGCAGGTGTCAACAATTTCACTTTAGGCTTGGTTCTGTTGAACAAATAAAAGATCTCTTGGCAGAAACTGCAAAAGAAATGAATATCCAAGCTGACGACGAAGCTCTTTTTTGGATTGCACGAGAATCAACAGGAAGCTTTAGAGATGCCTACACACTCTTTGATCAGGTTGCAGCTTTTTCTGAAGGAAACATCACGTACGAAAAGATTCGTGATAAACTAGGCTTAGTTGGTGTTGAACGATTAAATGCTCTATGTGAACTTTGTATAGAAGGAAAAACAGCTGAAGCAATTCAATTTATTGATGAAGTGCTACAAGTAGGTGTTTCAATTGAACAGTTTATTTCAAATGCATCAGATTATATTCGAAGTTTGTTATTTATAAAAAATGGTATAACGAAAGAATCTCTTTTGGGGCAATCGGAACAGCGATTTTCTTCATCTGTAATTAATGCTTGGTCATCGGTTCAAATGGAAAGAGCTTTGTCGTTGTTTTTGCAATTATACCGTGATGTTCGGTATTCTTTAAATCCTCGATTTGAATTAGAGCTTGCAATTTCACGTCTTTGTTGGCTAAGTTCATGGGTTTCAAATGATGAGGTAAAACTTGCAGTTGATAATGCAAAAAAACTTTTTGCAAGTAATCCTGTAGTACAGTCTGTAGCAACAAGTGTGCCTGTAACAAACACTGTTTCTAGCTCTTTTGAATCTAAGCCAATAAGTGATAATGTAGTTGTTGAACCACATATGCAAACAGAACCTCCTTCATATGAAGAAGAATCTACAGAACCTGTTTTTGCAGAAAGTAGTAATATAGCACCTGTAACAAATGGGGCTCAATTAAAGGGTATAGCAATAGAAGAAGTTAGAACAACAAAGATGTTTTTAGCTTCTGCACTTAACCAAACAGAAGATTGGAACCTTGATGATGCAACTGTTCATATTTATGTTACATCACTTTTTTTACAACAGCAATTAACATCTGAAAATGTATATCTTAACGAAATAATATCGAAAATTCTGTCAAAACAAATAAAAATTCAAGTGCATGTAAAAGAACAAGTTGAAAAGGAAGAGAGTCAAGAGATTCCTGAAAGCGTTCAAATGGTAGTTGATGCATTTGGTGGCGAAGTAGTTTCGGTCCAGGACAGAGTTGCACTTTCTAATGAGCAAGAAAGCAACTCAAACACTAATTAATAGGTTGTAGAGGAGAACGATAGATGAATATTAATCCTTTTGATTTAATGAAAAACTTAGGAAACATTCAAGGCGAAGTTACTAAAGCACAAGAGGAATTGAAAACCATTGTTGCAACTGGAAGTGCCGGTGGTGGTATTGTAAAGGTAACATTAAATGGTTCAATGGAAATGCTCGCTGTAGAATTAGACCCAATAGCAGTAGACCCCAGAGATATTACTATGTTACAAGATTTAATTGTTGCTGCAACAAGAGATGCTACCTCTAAAATAAAAGAAAACATAAAGGAAAAGATGGGGCCAATGCTCGGTGGATTAAATATTCCCGGCTTAAATCTCTAATACTATGACAGCACTCGATGAATTAACGAATAGCTTTTCTAGGCTTCCCGGAATAGGGAAAAAATCTGCAGCAAGGCTTGCACATCACCTTTTAAAAGTTGATCAAACTTTTTTAGAACAATTTGCAAAAGAACTTATTACCCTTCACGAAAGAATAAAAATATGCTCAGAATGTGGTTCATATACAGAAACAGATCCCTGTTCAATATGTTCAAATCCTTTGCGTGAAAGAAACATTATTTGTGTTGTTGAGCAAGCCCAAGATGTTGAAACCATAGAGGCATCTCGAGAATATAGAGGTCTTTTTCATGTTCTCGGTGGTGTTATTGCACCCCTTGAAGGAATAGGACCCGATCAGTTATCAATTGCAAAACTTATAAAGAGAGTTAGTACAGGTGATATAACTGAAGTTATTATTGCCACAAATCCAACCGTTGAAGGCGATACAACGGCCTTGTATGTGCAAAGATTATTATCTACTTCTTGTGGGGAAGAGGTGAGTGTTACCCGTTTGGCATCAGGGCTTCCTGTAGGAGGTGATCTTGAATATGCCGATAAGCTTACACTTGCAAGAAGTTTTCGTGGCCGAACAGCCCTATAAGATTTTGTGTAGCTTCCTCAAAAAGAGGGAGCTTTTTTATGGCATTCTGTGCAACCCGATACATGTACATGTTTTTTTTGTTCGGCGCGTGTAAAAATATATGCTGTTAAATGCCCCTTAGTTGGAACTTTTTTGTGGCAAA
>CAYJJW010000199.1:0-3367 GCA_964370555.1 uncultured Treponemataceae bacterium
TCTTTTGGCTCATTCGATATTACCACGGGAACTTTAAATCTTGCAGGAACAGTAACAACTGCTGGAACTCCCGGCTCACAACGATACAATTGCAATGTTATACTTCTTGCAAATACAAGAATTAAAGCAAAAAGTAGCGTAGCCTTTACCGGAACAATAAAAAGTGAAAGTACAACACCTTATGAACTTTCTATTGAAGGTTTAGATGCATCAAATCCTAATGCAGGAGCGGTAACTTTTGGAGGAGCAATTGGAACAAGCACAACGCAAAAACTTTCAACTCTTACCGTACAAAGTAGTGGTATTACCATAAACGGTGGAGCGGTGTATACAACAGGAGAGCAGTCTTATAATTCACCTGTTACTATTGGGGCAAGTGCTACAACACTTAATTCAAGTGCAAGTGGGGCAATTACTTTTGCGGGTGCTGTTGTCTTAAATAACGTTTTAACCGTAGAAACAGGAAGCACTGTTACATTTACCGATGCTGTTTCCGGTGCAGGCGGGCTTATAGTAGAAAATTCTTCTACACTCACTTTTGAAAACGCTATTGGTGCAAGCAGCACAAATGTTGGAGATGTAAATCTCACTGCAATTACATCAACAAGTTTTGCAGGTGCGGTTTTTGCCACAAGTTTAGAAATTGATTCACCTACAATCAATGTAAACGGTGGAACAGTAATTACAAGTGCGGGGCAAACCTATGGTACTGTTTCGGGTGGTGGTAATGTTGTACTTGGAGAAAATACCACTTTTACAGCAGGAAATGCTGCAACTATTGCTTTTAAAGGAACAGTAGCTGGTGATGTTGATGCAAGCCCTGATGTAAAAGAATCTCTGACAGTCAATGGTGCAAGTGTCGCAACTTTTGATGGAGAGGTAAGCGATGTGTCAACTGTTGCCGTAACAGCCGCTATCATTAATTTAAACAGCACAGGCGTAACATCAACAGGCTCTCAAACCTATACAGGCAATGTTGTGCTTGGTGCAGGCAACACCCTTTCTGCAACCGGCCAAACAATAACTTTTACAGGAGATATTACCGGGGGGGAAAGTCTTGCTCTTACGGCTGGAACGTTATTTTTAGACAATGGAGCAGCACAGACAATTACTGTTTCAAATACCCCTTTAGAGTTTGATGGTGCTTTTACAAAAAACACCACAGCACAAACAACATTTACAAACGGTTTTACTCAAACAGGAAGTGGAGCGGTTAGCCTACAAGGTACTATAGATGCAGGCGGTTCAGGCTTGAGTTTTGCCGGTGCAACAACCATTGAAGGTGCTACAACACTTGATGCAACTGATACAACAGATGGAAATATTATTTTTGGTGGAACTGTTACAGGTGTTGGGCAAACATTAAACCTTTCTGCAAGGGGAACTTCTACAACTATACCTCCCACAACAGGCCTTGTAATTTTTAATAATGCAGTTCAAACAGCAGGGCTTATTGTGTCGGAGACCGATGTTGTAGTATTTTATAATACTGTAAACATCCCAACAACTTTTACAGTACCCGCAGCTGCTCATTTGCAATTCGTTGCAAATAGTAGGGATAATATAATAACACTTCCTGCAAACCCGATTAGCGAATTAACTACAGGTCAACTAACTATACAGGGTGTAAACTCAGGAGATGAAATTACATTTACAAATGGCCTTTCAAAAATAGGATCTGGTGCAGTTTATTTGGAAGGGATGATTACAGCCAATGCAAACGGCTTAAGTTTTACCACTGGGGCTGTAACACTTACGGGCGCAACCACGCTTACTGCAAACAATGCGAGTACGGGAAATATTTCATTGCCTTCTGTAACAGGTAGTTGGATAGCTCTAACACTTGATGCAGATAATAACATTAGCTTTAACGGAAGTGTTGGAACAAGTGGAGCTTCTCTTGGTACAGTAACGGTAGAAGATGCCACCCAAATTGACTTTAATGCAAGTTTTTATGCAAGTGTTTTGAGTTTTGACTCTGTAAACGGTGGGACTGCGTCTGATCTTGTATTTGATGGTAGTCACACAATATCTGTGCCAAAGGATTCTTTTTCTACTGTTACCGGTTCTATTACAATGGAAGCTCCAGAAACAGATACAGCAAATGTTCTTACCTTTACGAATGGTTTTGCTCAAATTGCAAGCGGGACAATAGGAGCTGTTTCTTTACAAGGAAATATTACAGCAAATGCAAATGGTTTAAGCTTTTCGGGCGCTACAACTTTAACAGCAAGTACTGAACTTACCGCAGTAAATAATGTTGCTTCAGCTAGTGATAATATAACTTTTGCCCAAGCAATTACAGGGGGCTTCCCTCTGGTAGCAACCGCTACGGGGAATGATATACAATTTGGTGGAGCGGTAGCGACACTTGAATCGGTAAACATAACGGCAAACACAATAGCCATAAATGGTGGTAGTGTAAGAACAACCCGTGCGCAAACATATACAGGGGCGGTAACTCTTGGTAGTGACACAATATTTGATGCAGATAATGACCCAATTTTGTTTGATACTACTGCCTCAACAATAAATGGATTGCATACACTCACCGTTGATGCAGGAACAAGCTCCGTTACTTTTGATGGTGCTATAGGTTCAGATTCAGCAGCTCATCCTTCTACTGTTAGTCTCATCGCCTCTACTATAAACATAAACGGTGGTGCGGTTACAACAAGTGGAGCGCAAACATATATAGGCAATGTTGCACTTGGGGCAGATACAAGCCTTAGTGCACCTTCCCAAACAATTACATTTACAGGAAATGTTACCGGTGCTACACGTGCTTTGGCTCTGACCGGCGGAACATTAGAACTTGCTAATACTGAAGCACAAACTATCGATGTTTTAAACGCTCCTTTAGAATTTACCGGTGCATTTACAAAAGATACATCATTTTCAACAACATTCACTAATGGGTTTAGCCAACTGGGTAGCGGTGCGGTTACATTACGTAACTACATTACAGCAGAGGCACATGGGTTAAGTTTTGCAGGTGCAGCTTCTCTTACGGGTACTACTTATCTAACTGCTGAAAATCAAGAGATATACTTTAAGAATACACTGGGTGGAAGCCAGGGTTTTTCTGTAATCTCTGCTAATTCAATTAATTTTGAAAATAACGTAGCAGTAACAAGTGTTACAATTAATGCTAACACCGTTAACATAAACGGAAGCTCTGTTAGCACTACGGGTGCTCAAACATACGGAACTACTGCAGGAAGTGGAACAGGGAACGTTGTTATCGGTAATGCATCCACAACACTTACGGCAGGTAATACTTCAGCAATTTCATTTAAGGGTAGCGTAAACGGTGATTCAAGTGATAGCGATACTGAATCTCTTACAATTGGTAACTCCGGTAGCA
>CAYJJW010000200.1:0-3329 GCA_964370555.1 uncultured Treponemataceae bacterium
ACACAGATGCTGTTTCATACTATGCTACATTTGATAACTACAGTGTAGGTACAATCCAAGGTGAATATGTTGAAGAACAACTTGGCTTAAAAGAAGGAAAAGGTCCTTTCAATGTTGAGTTTACAACAGGTGACCCAAGCGATAACAACATCGTATATTTCTTCGGTGGAGCTATGGATGTTCTTAAACCATATATTGACAATGGTCAATTAGTTGTACGTTCAGGTCAAACAGAACGAGCACAAGTTGCAACTCCAAGATGGGCAACAGAAGAAGCTCAAAAAAGATTTGAAAACATTTTAACAGCTTACTATTCAGATGGTGAAACACTTGATGCAGCTGTTTGTTCAAATGACTCAACAGCACAAGGTGTAGTAAGTGCTCTTAAAGCTGCAGGTTATTCAGCAGGAAATATGCCTTATATTACAGGTCAAGACTGTGACGTAACAAGTGTTAAAGCTATTATTGCAGGTGAACAATCAATGAGTATTTTCAAAGATACACGTGCACTAGCAGACAAAGTTGTTGAAATGGTTGATGCTATTGCTCAAGGTGGAACACCAGATATTAACAACACAACAGATTATGATAATGGTGTTAAGGTTGTACCTTCATATCTATTAACTCCTGTGTTTGCAGATATCAATAACTATGAAGAATTATTAATTGATACAGGTTATTATACAATGGATCAATTAAACTAACATAGTTTTTTGAAATGAGTTCAACCCTTCCTCTTACGGAGGGGTTGTTTTTTACAGTAAACAGAAAGAGATTTATATGAAAGAAAACATCCTTAAAATGGTAGATATTATCAAAGATTTTTCGGGCGTTAGAGCACTAGATCATGTAAGTATTGAAGTAGAACGAAATACGATACATGCAATTTGTGGTGAAAACGGGGCAGGAAAGTCTACATTGATGAATGTTCTCAGTGGAGTTTATCCATATGGTTCCTATGAAGGAACTATTTTATATAACGATGCAGAATGTAAGTTTAAGACAATTCGCGACAGTGAAAAAGAAGGAATAGTAATAATCCATCAAGAACTTATGCTTATTCCTCATTTGTCTATTATGGAGAATATATTTTTAGGCAATGAAGTAATGCAAAATGGCGTTATGGATTGGCAAAAAACCCGATACGAAGCAATAAAACTTATGGAAGTTGTAGGTCTTAATGAAAAACCTGAAGCTCTCATTAAAAATATTGGTGTTGGAAAGCAGCAATTAGTTGAAATAGCAAAAGCATTATCAAAAGATGTAAAGCTATTAATTTTAGATGAACCTACTGCTGCCCTAAATGATGATGATAGTGAAAAACTATTAAATTTATTATTACGTTTAAAAGAAGAACGCGGAATTACAGCTATTATGATTTCGCATAAATTAAATGAGATTACAAAGGTTGCAGATTCCATTACCGTAATTCGCGATGGAAAGACAATAGAAACTCTAAATAAAAAAACTGATGCAATAACAGAAGATATTATTATTAAAGGAATGGTTGGTCGCGAAATTAGCAATCGATATCCTTCAAGAGAAAGTCATGTTGGTGATATTGGTTTTGAGGTTAAAAACTTTACAATACGCTCAGAAAGCAATGTAGAAAAAATGGCTTGTGATAATGTATCGTTTAACGTTCGAAAAGGTGAAGTTGTTGGTATTGCAGGGCTTATGGGCTCTGGACGAACTGAGCTTGCAATGAGCATTTTTGGTCGATCATATGGTAAATATATTAGTGGTCAAATTATTAAAGATGGAGTTGAGATTGACATTCATAATGTTACCAAAGCCATTGAGAATAAGATTGCGTATGTTACAGAAGACCGAAAAGATAAGGGATTAATTCTTTTTGAAAGTATTCGTGTAAACACAACTCTTCCAAGTTTAAATAAACTCTCAGAAAGAGGTGTTATGAACTTGAGTAAAGAATTACAAGTTTCTGATGAGTATCTAAAAAAAATGCATGTAGTTGCAAGAAATATTCATCAAAAAACCGGTAGTTTATCAGGTGGAAATCAACAAAAAATAATGCTTGCTCGTTGGGTATATGCTGATCCTGACGTAATTATTTTTGATGAGCCTACTCGCGGTATTGATGTTGGCGCAAAATATGAAATTTATACAATTATAAATGAATTGGCCGCACTCGGAAAATGTATTATTGTTATTTCTTCTGAACTTCCTGAAGTTCTTGGAGTAAGTGATAGAATATATGTTATGAGTGAAGGTAAGTTTGTTGGAGAACTTGATAAAGCTGAAGCTTCTCAAGAATCTATCATGAAATGTATAATGCAAAGCTTATAAAAGCTATAGTACTAAATTTTAAAAGGTGGTTATAATTATGGAAACAACTTCTTTAAATAACAATTTAAAACACAAGGTCGGGATTCAAAAGATTTTTGAATCCGGTTTTATTCAAAAGTATGCAATGTTTATTGCTCTTATAGTAATTTCATTGTTTTTTCAACTAGCTACAAATGGAATTCTTTTAGCACCTATCAATGTGTCTAAGTTGATTTTGCAAAACTCATATGTTCTTTTGCTTGCAGTTGGTATGCTTTTATGTATTCTTACAGGGGACATTGATTTATCAGTGGGCTCAATTGTTGCGGTAGTAGGGGCGGTAGTAGGAACAATGATTATTACATACAAACTTCCTGTTTCTATTTCTATTCTTACAGGTTTATTGATTGGTATTGCTATTGGTGCATGGCAGGGGTACTGGATTGCATATTTGAGAATTCCAGCCTTTATTGTAACTTTGGCCGGAATGCTTGTTTTTAGAGGTGTTGCAAATATCATTCTTAATGGTTTAACAATAGGACCTTTCCCTGAATCTTTTCAAGCTATTGCACAATCATATATTCCTTCAGTTGGTTTACCTGGATATACTTCTACAATTATTGTTGGGCTCATAGTTTCAGTGATTATTGTAATAAGCCAATTGAGATCAAGAAAACAAAAAAAACAATATGACATACCAGATGTTTCTGCATCAATGTTTATTGCGAAGAATGTTTTATTGGTTGTGGTAGTATTAGTTGCTTCATACTGGTTTACCTTGTTTAAAGGACTTCCAACTGTATTGATTATTATTGGTATAGTTTCTGTTGTGTACTCATTTATTACCAATAAAACTGTTTTTGGACGACATGTGTATGCTCTTGGTGGAAATGAAAAGGCTGCAGCTTTATCAGGTATTAAAACAAAAAAGGTCAAGTTTCTTGTATATGCTAACATGGGTCTTTTGTCTGCTGTTGCAGGTATTGTTTTTGCAAGCCGTTTGAACGCAGCAGGACCTACAGCAGGGGACGGATTTGAGC
>CAYJJW010000201.1:0-3199 GCA_964370555.1 uncultured Treponemataceae bacterium
AGAATTTAATAATTGATTGGTTTACAGAAGGATGGAAACGTAATCCACCTTTATATGGCCCAATTGCAGAATTGAATTGAACTCTAAAACCTCTGTTTACTTGAACTTTACCTGAATCGTCTGTCCATGATACTCTAAAAGATACGATTCTTTCAGGCTCTACCATTCTTTCTACGATTCCGTACTTTTCAAGTTCAGGTTTTTTTTCGAATACAGGTTCAAACGATTGAAGAACCTCCTCAACTGCCTGTAAAAATTCAGGCTCATGCGAATACTTTGACTTCGTTGTCTCAAATATTCCTTTTAAATAAGTATTTTTTAACACCATCTTTCTATTCTCCCCATTGAGATATGATATTGTTTTGTGTACCTAAATTATACAACGAATAAGACTTTTGTGCTAGAGTTTTAATGTAAAAATACTCGAATTTTTAAGTATTTATACAGAAATTATGGATATTTATACATTCATTAAGAAGTTGACAATTTCAAAATGTTTCTATATAGTATTTTTATAACTACAATAGTACAGAAAGAATACATTACAAGGATTTACAAATGAAAAAAAACAGTAACATCGAAACAAAATTTATACCTGTTCAAATTATCAGTCTTTTGTTCTTAGTTGTTTTTGCTTTCACAGCCCTTTCAGCTATTTCTACCGTTGATAACACCCATAACACTATCGTAGAACAAAACATAAACAGACAACACCATGTAAACAGAATAATTCAAAACATGTATTTATGCCGTGTTCTTGGTCGAGATATTCTACTTCAAGAAGACGAAGAGCTACGAAATGGATTATATACTCGCTACATTGATGCTTTTAATTCTCTTGATATCTTAATGGATGAATATCTAGTAGGCTTGTCTAAGGAAGATACAGAAAAGTTTAAATCCGTTATTTCAGATAAAGAACAGTATAAAGATGCAATGATTTTATCTGCAGACTTAAAAAATGAAGGTGGAAAAGACGTAGAGGCCCTTGAAGCTCTAAGAAGCGTAACACCTATTGCCAATGATTTTTTTGGAAGAATGGAAAAACTTCTTGCAGATGAACAAGCGGAGGCAGATGTTCAATACGCTTCAGTACCGCAAGTTGTTCGCAATGTTGCTATCATTTGTGTAGCAATTACCTTATTAGCAATTATCGTTAACTTCTTGGTACTAAAGGGCTTAAGTAAAAAATTAAGTACCCCATTTAAGCAAATCGCAAAAGAATGTGATATATTGGCAAAGGGTAACTTTACGGGGAAAACACCATCTTTTGAAACGACAGAAGCACAAGAAATTGCAGATGGCCTCAATCAAATACGTTCAAATATGACAGAACTGGTAAAATCTTTGTATAAATCAACTCAAAATATTACCTATGTAAATGACAACTTGTTTCAATCAACACAAACATCTAAAGAAAGCATACAACAAATGGAAAAATCGGTTTCTAATATTTCAAAGCAAATTTCCTCCATTATGCAAGGCACTACAGATGCAGTAGGTCATATTGAAAATTCTATTGAAAGCCTTAATACTCAAATTACAAAACAATCATCTCTTTTAGAAAACTCTTCTAATGCAATAAAAGAAATGAGCGAAAGTATTACATCTATTGATGCAAATACAAGCACAATGAGTACCTTGGTTGGCACGCTTGTTGAAAATGCAGAAAAAGAACATGCATACATTGAAGAATCGAATGTTAAACTACAAGAAGTAAGTACCGACTCAGGATCTCTTATGCAAATAAATGAGCTTATTGCAAGTGTTGCATCACAAACAAACCTTTTAGCTATGAATGCTGCTATTGAAGCTGCACATGCAGGCGAAGCAGGAAAAGGTTTTGCTGTAGTAGCAGATGAAATTCGAAAACTTTCCGAAACTACTTCAAACCAATCAAAAAATGCAAATACTGTAATTGTTTCAATAAAAAACGAAATAGAACAAATTGTAGGATTCTCAGAAAAATTAATTGAAGCTGCTGCCACAACTATGGATGTGATTGCACAAGTTTCTAAAATTACAGAAGAGGTAAAACGATCAATGCAAGATCAGGCAATTGGTTCTAAACAAGTGTTTAATGATATGCTAAGTGTTGATGAAATTACAGATGAAATTAGTAAAAACTCAAAAGATATTTTAGAGGTTACCTCTCAAGCACGATCTTCAGACGTAGAGGCAACTCAACAAATGACAACACTCATAACTAAAATAAAATCTGATATTGAAAGTATTAGTATTTCTGCAAACACTGTTGTTAATGGTGTTGAAAGTGGTAAGCAAAGTGTTTCCTCTCTAAATGATTCTGTAGCGCAGTTTACTATTGAAGATAAAACCGTATAAATGATGCCAGAGATACAGCCTTTAAAATATTTTTGCATACAAGTGCTTGCCTAAAGGCTCTATATTTGGTATTATCTTAAACAAGGAAAGACTTTTGTAATGAGTCTAGGTCCTATGCAAGAACCCGCCGCCGGACTCCGCCAGATTCGGAAGAAAGCAACGGCAAGCGGATGGGTTTTGTGCCGTAGTGTACCTAGGCTCTTTAGAAGGGTCTTTTTTTTACAAATTTTTATACTTTAAAAACTTGTTTTCCCTTATGCCATGTTTGCAACACTTTTCCCGTTACCTTTTTTCCTTCAAATGGACACACTTTTCCATGGGTTTTAAACTTCGACGAATCGACCATCCATTCATGATGCGGGTCAACCATTACAAAATCTGCCCTTAGTCCTTTTTGAAAAACACCTCTGTCTTTTAAGCCTAAAATACTCGCTGCATTTTTTGACATCAAAGAAGAAAGTTTTGAAAGTGTAATCTTATTTGTATTGACAAGTTCAGTATAAGAAACAGCAAACGATGTTTCTAACCCCGAAAAACCTGGGGCACCTGCATTTTTATCCTCCATTGTGTGGGGAGCATGGTCTGTTGCAATAACATCTGCGGTTCCATCAATTATTGCTTCAACAAGAGCTTTCTTATCTTCTGTGTTTCTTATTGGAGGATTTACAAGATAGCGCAAAAACCCTTCATCGTCACTCGATAAACCAAAGTGATGTGGCATTACTTCACATGTAACGTGTATGCCACCTTCGTTTTTGTAGCGTCTTATTGTATCAACACAGTTTTTAGTACTTGTATGCGCTATATGCACCTTACATCCGGCTTTTTTTGCAATGGCAATATTTCTCTCTGTTGC
>CAYJJW010000202.1:0-3150 GCA_964370555.1 uncultured Treponemataceae bacterium
TCTCTTCATATTCATTAATAGGCATTGGTTTTGCAAAAAAATAGCCTTGCACAGCCTTGCAAAGCATTGTTTTTTATTCCAGTTTCGTATGTGTTTTTCATAAGATATTTGTTTTTGAAAAAAATGAGAAGGTTCAAAGCTTACAATGTGTGGCAGCTTTTGCGTTAAGTAAATATGTTTTTTTAGATTGATAAGAATATGTAGCATTTCAGCAGAGAGCAAACTATCTATGTTTGACAGCTATTTTAGATTATGTCATAGTGTTAGCTGTTATAATATTACACAGTTGTGAATTGCTGTGGAGTATAAAGTATGAGAATCTAGACTTAACATTCTCTTTTTTTGAAGAAAAAATTTGTTAGTTAGCTTTAGCAGTTTGTTATAACTGAAACTTATTAGTAATTAATTTGAGAGTAAAAATGATATTTACGTCATATCAATATCTGCTGTGTTTTTTGCCAATAGCTGTTTTAGGCTATTATTTCTTTGCTAACAAATCACGAGTAGCTGGTATTAATTGGATAGTTTTTGGAAGCTTTTTTTTCTATGCAACATGGAGTCCTCTTTATTTTTTTCTTTTGTTGGCTTCTATTTTGTTTAATTATAATGTAGGTATATGGATTAGAAGGGCTGTTCATAAAGGAAAAAATAGTAAGCTTCGCCTTGGTGTAGGTATTACAATTAACATTCTTCTTCTTGCTTACTTTAAGTATACAAACTTTTTTATAACCACAACAAATGACTTGCTAGGAACAACTTATAGCCTTGCACCTATAATACTACCTTTAGCTATTAGTTTTTATACTTTTCAACAAATTGCATGGCTCATGGATCAGTATCGAAAAGAAATAATTTCTTGCACTTTTAATGAATATGTTTGTGCAGTAGCTTTTTTTCCGCATCTTATAGCGGGTCCAATAGTAAGGTATGCACATCTTTTACCACAATTTCAAGATGATATTCCACGTGTTGTGAATTGGCAGAATATAGCTAAAGGTATTTTTCTGATATGTTTAGGCACTTTCAAGAAAATTGTTATTGCTGACACCCTGTCACAATATGTAGCATATGGTTTTAGTTATGAAAGTGCTTACACTTTTATACCTGCGTGGGAAGTAGCATTAAGCTATAGTTTTCAAATTTATTTTGACTTTAGTGGATATTGTGATATTGCAATAGGATCTGCTTTGCTTATGAATTTTGATTTGCCCGATAACTTTCACTCGCCTTATAAATCATCAAATATTAGAGAGTTTTGGCGTACGTGGCATATTACACTAGGCGATTTTCTCACACGATATCTTTACTTCCCATTAGGAGGAAGCCGGCTAGGACTGACGCGAACCTGTATAAATCTATTTCTTGTTATGGCTATTTCAGGCATTTGGCACGGCGCTGGTTACGGGTTTATAATATGGGGTGTTTTACATGGTTTAGCCATGGTTGTTCATAGGTTATGGTCTGAATTAGGTTTACGCTTACATAAAATTTTAGCCACAATTATAACTTTTACTTTTGTAACATTTACATGGGTATTTTTCCGTGCTGTAGATCTTGATTCAGCATTTAGAATATTCAAAGGTTTGTTTGGCTTTAATGGCATAGCTCTTCCAAAAGTGTTTGAGCCTTATTTGCCAAAATTTCTTCCTTTTTCCTATAATAATGCCGAAGCTTTATTCAGTACATCAACCTCTGGGGTTTTCTTACCTGTAGTTTTCTTATTATTTGCTTTTATAATTACTTTTTTTGGGCGTGAAGTTAGTAGAATCTGGAATATGGCTAACTGGGAAAAGAAATCAACACCAGTTTACTACGCAGTGCTTAGTGGTATATTGCTTTTTATAGCTTTTTGTAAAATGATTATTATTCCACACACTGAATTTATTTATTTTAACTTTTGAGAATAGCAATGAATATATACAAGAAATACTCAATTATTACAATCGCAATATCTCCCGTGCTCTTTACTATATATATAGTATTAATGTTGATAGTTGATCCACTTCAATTATTTCATCAATCGTATTTTGATAAGCACAATTTAAAAGAAAATATGCGCCATCAAGCAGCTGGAATAATAAATTCATATGATTTTGATGGAGTAATACTAGGTAATAGTTATATGGAAAATACTTCATCTGAAGTGTGCAGTACACTTTTAGGTGAGGATTTTGTAAATATCAGTCTAGGTGGAAGTTCAAATTATGAACGCTCTATTGTGCTGGACTATGCCTTAGAAAAAAAAGACATTCAAACAGTTATAACTGTGATCGATACGAATACAAATAGAACAGGAAGCCAGAGTTATCCCTTTGAATTGTGGGGAATGTTGTATGATGAGAATCGTTATAATGATTTTCTTGTATATTTTGATGTATACTATTTTATGACTTTATTTACACCAAAAAGAGATATAGAATTTGGTCGACCTAACGCATGGCATAAAGATAACTGGTATACATCACGTCTTGGTGGTATAGATAATTGGTTGAAAAACAAAGATAATCGACAAATTTCGGACTTTTTAGGAAATCAGATTCCTACTGTGCGTAAAAATGGACCTCAATTAAATATTCAGGTAACAGAAGAACGTAAAAAAGAAATTAACCAGTTCATAGCAGATGTAATGGGAAAACAGGCTCAACAAAATCCAGATACACGCTTTATTTATATTTTTCCACCTTTTTCGCGCTTATACTATGCTTATAATAACTATAAAGGAACATTAGAAGAATATTTTTATTGGCATGAAGCAATGGTGATAGCATCAGAAAAATGGAAAAATATTGAAATTTACGCTTTTGCAAATGAAAGTTATGTAGATGACATCAAAAACTATATAGATACAAATCATTTCGATGAATGGATTAATACAAGTATGATGGAAATGATTAAAGTTGGTCAAAATAGACTTACTCGTGAAAATCTTAATTCTTATCTAAAGTTATTCAAAGAAAATACTAAGAAATTTGATTTTGAAGGTTTGAGCGACTATATCATTAAATCCATGAAACAATAATCCTTCATAAATACTTGCCTTGAGCAAATATATTTTACTGCTTGGTAGCAGTACATCTATTATAAAATTAACTTGCTAATAAAATTATTATAAAAAGCTCTTGTTAAAGTAATGGTTAGATTTACTTCAAT
>CAYJJW010000203.1:0-3146 GCA_964370555.1 uncultured Treponemataceae bacterium
ATGGCGTAAAATTGGTAATAGTTTGCAAAAATAGTTTCTATGTTTCCTTGTTTTTTACTTTCAAAAACTTGGTTATATATGGTATTTCCCCACATGGTAACATTACCATTTGTAGAAAGAACTAAAAAGTTTTTATACCCTGCATAAATAGAGTCAATAGGCTCTTCTATAATTGGCAAATTTGTTAGATTATCTTGAGTGCTACCCCATGTGTATAGCTTCCCCTTTTCTGATAAAGCGAGTACGTTTTTATTTGTAGCTGCAATATCTATTATTCTAAGACTACCGTCCTGTAACTCACTTGGCACTTGCATTGCAAACTCAGATCCCCTGTCGCCAATTATTGCAATGGTTCCATCATCAAGTAAAAGAGCCATATTGGTGTCTCCACCTGCAAATTGCTTTATGTGCCCTTGTAACCTTGAAGGAATTAAAAAGTTTGTTCGTGCTTGTGAACTTCCCCATATATGAAGTTTGCCATCACTTCCAAGTATTGCGGTCCATTGTGACTTTGCATCCATTTGTGCAATGCTTATGTTACGGTTTGAAAAAGTACGCTCTACTGTACTTGGAATATTTAATTGACCGTTTCCGTCGTAGCCCCACCCATAAAAGTTTCTGTTATCATCTACTGCAATAATATGGTTTCCCCCACATGCAATGTCTACAATAACACTTTCTGTAACCTCTTTTGGAATATCAAATATATAGCCCGAAACATTTCCTTGGCTTTTGTTAGGCTCTGTTCCCCAAAGGTATAGTTCTCCACTTGTTGTTATGGCTGCACTAAAAGAAACCCCTGATGCTATTTTTACAATATCTGTTTTGGTTAAAGTTTTTGGATAGTTTAAATAGTTTATACCAGGGCGAAGGTTTGTGTGTGTAAGTTCAATATACGTATCATGTAAGGGAACAACCATTGAGCCTACAAAAGAGAGGGCAAAAACTGCAATAAAACCTAGGCTTCCAAGTATTGCACGTTTGTTTGAAAATAATTTTTTTAGTATGAGTTTTATTGGCGATTGTAGCGAGCTATCATCAAGATCTGCATTATACGCATTGCTTCCTTTTAAAAATTGCCAAAATCCTTTAATAAGCGAGTGTCCTATTGACTGTACTGTTTGTAACATTTTTGGCATATTTTTTCCTATTAGCTCAATTTTATTCTTGGGTCTGCAAGTGCATAAATAATATCGGCTACTAAAACAGAAGCAAGACTGAGACTAGCATAAAAAAGATTAAGCGTTACAATAAGCTGATTATCGCGATTGTATACTGCAGTTATTATTAAGGCTCCTATTCCGTTGTACTGAAAAACACTTTCAGTAATTGATGCACCTGCAAAAAGAGAAAAAAGAGTTCCAACAATGATATATGAAATAGGAATAAGTGCATTTCTAAATGCATGAGTATAAATAATAATTTTTTCGCCTAAGCCTTTTGAACGTGCTGTTCTAATGTAGTCTTGGCTTAAGGCTTCTATCATTGCATTTCTTACATAGCGAAGTGCTCCCGCAAGGCTTACAATGGTTAGGGTAATAGTAGGAAGTACAAGTATGTTTATCCATGCTCTAATAACATCAAAACCTTCTAAGTTTGTGGTATTGGGCATTCCACCCATTGGAAACCACGACAAATTGACAGAAAAAATATAAATAAGTGCAATGGCAATAAAAAATGATGGGGTAGAATAGGTTATAAGTGAAAATACTTGCCAGCCATTATCAAAAAAAGACATTTTTTTTACTGCACAATGTATTCCAATGGGGATGGCTATAAATATATACAGAAAATTTACGCCCAAATTTAAGATAAGCGTATTTTTCATTGGTTCACTTATGAGTTCTGAAACAGGGCGGTTATAAAGATTTGAATAACCAAAATCTCCTTTAAAAATATTGGAAATCCAAATAATGTATTGTTCAACAATACTTTTATCAAGCCCTAATTTTTTATACATTGCATCGTAGGATGCCTTATATTGTGCTTCTGTAATATCGGTAGGAAGTGCTAAGCGAACAGGGTCTCCCGGCATAATTTTTACTATAGAAAATATAACCACAGAAACTAAAAATACCACCGGTATTAAAATGAGAACTCGCTTTACAATATACCGTAACATAATAGTACTCCTATTTTACGCTTTTTGAAATTTGGCAAATAATTTCGTCATAGCTTGCAAAGGCACTGGTATTTAGGTTATCTACATAGTTATGATAAACATCAAAAAACTCATTAGAGTACAGTGGTACCTGTGGCATAAGTTCATTCCATCTTACTTGGTATTGAAGCCATGTGTTTAGAAAGCCTTCTCGGTCACTTGGATCTGTTTCTCTCATAGCCACAACTAATTCATCCATTATGGAATCCGAAAGTTGTTCTCTGTTTTGTTGTGTTCCCACAAAGTCTGAATGCCAAGAATAGTACCGATCAAAAACAGGAGTAAAATTAGCAGCTAAGTTAAAAGTGTTATATACTCTTTCATTTTCAGGAATACTGTACGCATGATAATATGATTGTAGAACAGCACTAAAATCGCTTTTTGTAAGGTTAAAATCTACTCCTGCAAGTGAAGCATTAGCAGCATATTGAATTTCTATAATATCGGTAACAACATTGTTTGCAGTTCCCAAGTGATTAACTATCATTGGCTCAAGCTTTGCATTATGTCGTAAATACGACCCATCGGAAGTAGCTTTAGTTCTGTCAAATGGTGTTATGCCATCCTTTTCATATTTCCATTCTGTTTTATCAAGATAATCGTTTGCTGTTGCAATGTTAAAAGAAATGGGGCGAAGGGAGTTTTGTAATTCTGCAGCTTTTTCTTGATACATCCATTGACCCATACCATACTCTGCATCAACCGTACTTCCATATCCTCCAAGTACATAGTTTACAACAGCATTACGGTCAATAAGGGAAGCAAGAGCCCAGCGTACATTTGCATCTGCGGTAACACCAACATCACACATCATGGCAAGATAGCCATAACCTGCACGTAAATAGGATTGATAGGACGCAGTGTCAGAAGTTTTTGCAGCTTCAATTTGTTCACCTTCAACAATACCTTCTACAAGGTCTACTTCTCCATTTATAACCCATTCAACTCTTGTTTCTTGTGGAATAACTTTTTGAACAATATATTT
>CAYJJW010000204.1:0-1570 GCA_964370555.1 uncultured Treponemataceae bacterium
GTGTTGGTGCTTCTCGTGGAATTGTTTCATTTATTCAGTGGTGGCTATGGTGTGGGCATACCTTGATTATGCTTATGGCAGGTATTACCAGTATTTCACCAACATTGTATGAAGCAGCCGTAATTGATGGTGCAAATAATCGCCAAACAACTCTTTTTGTAACGCTTCCATTGCTTCGCCCAATGATGCTCTACATATTAATTACATCTATGATTGGTGGAATGCAATTATTTGAAATACCTTTTTTATTAACAGATATGAGAGGAGCACCTGATTATTCAATACGTTCTACGGCAGTGTATTTATATAACCTCGCATTTCAAGGAGCAAACGACTATGCCTATGCAGCAACAATTGCTATCGGTATGTTCGTAATTACCATTGTGCTTGCAATTATTATTAATAAAATAATGAAGGAAAAATAAACTATGAAATATAAACAATATTTATTTACCTATAGATCTATTATCTATATTTTAATGATTTTCTTTACCTTATTAGCTGTTGTTCCCGTCTATGTGATGTTAGTAAATGCAACTAGAACTACTGAGCAAATAAATCTCGGGCTTTCATTAATACCGGGTAGTGCAACTATGGATAACTGGGGCCATTTAACAAATCGGGGATTTCAGATTTTTCAAGGTTTTGGTAATAGTGCTATCATTGCTATAGGTGCTACAGTATTTTCTGTGTATTTCTCTGCAATGACAGCGTACGGTTTACATGTGTATGATTTTAAAGGTAAAAAGTTTTTATGGGGACTTATTCTTGTTGTAATTATGCTTCCTGCTTCTTTATCATTTATTGGATTTTACCAATTTATGGCTAGATTAAAACTTTTAAATAGTTATATTCCACTTATTGTACCTTCAATTGCATCTGCAGGTACGGTACTGTTTCTAAGACAATATTTTGCCTCTGTTTTATCCAAAGACTTAATTGAAGCATCAAGAATTGATGGAGCAGGTGAGTTTAAAACATTTCATACTATTATTTTACCAGTAATAACACCGGCTTTAGCAACGCAAGCAATTTTTTCTTTTGTTGCTTCATGGAATAACTTTATGACTCCATTTGTTTTACTATCTGATACAAAAAAATACACACTACCTATGTTAGTACAGCTTTTACGAGGTGACATTTACAGAACAGAGTACGGTGGAATTTATTTAGGTATTGCAATTTCTATTTTACCTATTTTAGTATTTTATGCTTTTATGTCTCGATATATCATTAGTGGTATTATGATGGGTTCTGTAAAAGAATAAAAAGGTTTCTCTCTTAAAATATGTTATTGAAACTTAAAACATGTAAGCGTTGCTTACATGTTTTTTATAGACAAATAAGGTATAATAAACATTAGAATTCTGCAAAAATACATGTTGCAAAGGAAATTAATATGAAAATAGAAAATCCCATTTTACCGGGCTTTCATCCAGACCCATCAATTGTTCGAGTGGGGGATGAGTACATTATTGCAAATTCAACTTTTGAGTGGTACCCAGGTGTTGAATTACACAAATCGAAAGATTTAAAAAATTGGACAAGTATTCCTTCCCCTTTGAGTGAA
>CAYJJW010000204.1:1580-3142 GCA_964370555.1 uncultured Treponemataceae bacterium
AAGTTTTCATGTGGAATTTGGGCTCCTTGTTTATCGTATTCTGATGGTCTTTTTTGGCTTATTTATACCAATGTTAGAAATTGGAATGTTGGCACGTGGAAAGATACTCCAAACTTTTTAACCACTGCTCCTTCAATTGAAGGCCCCTGGTCTGACCCTGTATTTATGAATGCTTCTGGTTTTGATGCCTCTTTATTTCATGATGATGATGGAAAAAAATGGTATATAAACATGGAATGGGATTTTAGAGAAGAAGGCTTTAGGCAGTTCTCCGGAATCGTTATGCAAGAATATGATGTAGAGCAAAAAAAATTAATAGGAAAACGAAAAAAGATTTTTCTTGGTACCGATATTGGGCTTGTAGAAGGGCCTCATCTGTATAAACGAAACGGTTGGTATTATATTGCTGTAGCAGAAGGTGGGACATCCTATGAGCACGCAATAAGTGTTGCTCGCTCTAAAAATATTGATGGACCCTATGAAATTCACCCCAATAATCCACTAATATCATCTTATGGACACCCCGAATTAAAAATTCAAAAAGCAGGACACGGAAGTTGGTGCGATACACCTGATGGAAGTAAACATTATTTAGTGTATTTGTGCGGGCGACCATTACCAGGTAGAGCAGACTGTGTACTCGGAAGAGAAACAGGAATCGCAGAAATTGTTTGGAAAGCTGATTGGCCATGGGTAATACAAAATGATGGTAGCTTGAAAAATACACCTCCAGATTATATTGAGGTTCCGTGGGAAGAAAGTAAAGAAACGCCTCTAAATTCTGTTAAGATGTACACTTTTTTAGACGAAAAATTACATAATGACTTTAAAACGCTTAGAATGCCTATTACAGAAGATAGGTATTCATTAAAAAGCCGTCCTGGATTTTTACAAATGAAAGGTGGACAATCATTTTGGTCATTTTATGAGCAAGGTATACTTGCAAGACGTCAAACAGACTTTTGTTTTGAAGCTGAAACGAAAATAGAGTTTGAACCTGATTATTTTCAACAGTTAGCAGGCCTTTGTTATAGATACGATGAAGAAACACAGTACCTTTTGGCTGTAACACATGATGAGCAAAAAGGAAAAGTTCTAATAGTACACAGTGTAATGCCCGATAAGCTTGAAAGAGGTTTTGCTGTTCCGTTAGAGGACAATAAACCTGTATGGCTTAAGGTTGTAGTAAAATATGATGTTGGCATATTTTATTGGTCAAAAGATGGGGTTGTTTGGCATGAATTACGTCCAAATTTAGAAACATGGAAATTATCTGATGAATACGGAGGCCTAGGTTTTACCGGAGCTTTTGTTGGAATGTTTTGTGTTGATGGAGAGTCATACAGTAAAACTGCAGATTTTGAATACTTTAAATACACGGCATTAAAGGAATAAATCCTATACGATTTTCTTGTTTAGAACGGTATTTAAGGGGAGATCTCTGAAAAACTTCAGTTTTTCAGTGGCAACCTTAGATGTGATGCGATATTTGCAAGAAAACCATAAGATATATCGATGTTTTCTGCAAATTCGACAGGTCACTGGGAAAGTAACAGACTTTT
>CAYJJW010000205.1:0-3074 GCA_964370555.1 uncultured Treponemataceae bacterium
GATAGCCTACCCCTTTTTAAACTCAATTTGGCTAAGTTTTACCGACAAAAACTTAGTTTTTCCAAATGAACAATTTGTCGGATTCACAAATTATATAACATTATTTTCAGATCCATACTTATGGAAATTAATAGGAACAACACTCACATTTGTAGTTTTTGCTACATTGTGCCCATTTATATTAGGCTTTGGATGGGCCCTCGTAATGAATCAAAAATTTAAAGGTTCAGAATTTATGAGAGGTCTCACATTAGTAAACTGGATTATACCCGGAATTGCAATTGCATTTTTGTGGAGCTGGGTATTTAATGGCGACTACGGAATACTCAATGCAATACTTATAAAAATTGGAATAATAGAAGAAAACATTGTATGGCTTGGTAGAAAAGAAACCGCAATGGCTACCGTAATAACAGCTAGAACGTGGCAAATGTTTCCATGGTATATGTCATTTATTCTCGGTGGGCTTCAAGGTGTTTCAAAAGAACAACTAGAAGCAGCTACAATAGATGGCGCAAATAACATTCAAGCCTTTTTCCATGTTATTATACCAACAATTATGCCTACCGTGAGCTTAATACTCATTTTAGGAACAATAGGAAACTTTCAACACTTCGACCTCATAAATGTAATGACTGCAGGAGGTCCAGAGGGATCTACAGCAACCTTCGCAACCGAAGTATACCGACAAGCATTTAAAACATATGAAGTTGGAAGGGCCGCAAGCTTAGGAGTAGTGTGGGCAATCCTTTTAGCAGGATTTAGCATAGTATACTTACGAAGAATTAGGGAGGATTAATCGAATGTTTCAAAATACAAAGTCATTTAAAATACTGTTTTGGTCTCTAATGATTACTATAGGCATTTTTGCATTTTTTCCGCAATTGTGGATGATGTCAACAGCTCTAAAACCCGAAAGCGAAATGTACAAACTAAGCTTTTTTCAAAACTTCGACCTATCAAACTTTGTAAGGGTGCTTCAAAATAGTGCATTCTTAAACTATGTAAAAAATGGACTCGTAGTTTCAATAAGTGCAAGCGTTCTTTCAACACTCATCTCTGCCTTTGCTGGATACAGTTTTAGTAAGTTTCGATACAAGGGTCGAAAAGGCGTTATGGGTGCAATTATGGTTTCTCAAGCATTCCCACAAGGACTCCTACTCCTCTCAATTTACCCAATGATGCAAAGCCTCGGAATGATTAATAACCATGGATCAATTATCCTTGCCTATATTGCACTCACACTTCCGGTAGGAACATGGACACTCAAAACATACTTTGACCAAATTCCAAATGCACTCCTCGAATCTTCAATTATCGATGGCGCAGGTGAGTTTAAGACAATGTTTCAAATAATCTTTCCGCTTGCAATTCCCGGAATGATGACAATTGCGATATACTCATTTGTGTGGGCATGGAATGACCTCCTCTATGCACTTACCCTCATCTCAGACACAGCAAACCGCACCATCGCTTCTGGTATGGTGTTTACATTCACAGGCGAAGGCGGAAACGATTGGATTGGAATGATGAGTGCCTCTGTCATAGCCTCAGTGCCTGTTGCAATTATGTTCATCTTTTTACAACAATACTTTGTTGCAGGCTTAACCGCAGGCTCTGTAAAAGGCTAATATTTTGGGCGCATCCCGCAAAAGGCGGGTCGAGCCCTTGCGCATTTTTATTCACACATTTCTTCTGCTAGTTTTTCAAGACTTTCTATTGACTTTTCATTTAAGGCAGAAAAAATGGTAAAACTATTTTCTGCAAACTCAAGGCCAAGGCTTTTTTCAAACATTCCTGCCATAACCTTATTTGCAAAAGGTGCCCAAGAACCGTTTTCAATTAATCCCATAAATTTATTTTGAAAATTTCTCTCTACAAGTCCATGAATAAAGGTTCTTACACAAGGGAAAACATCGGCATTATATGTAGAACTTGCAATGATGAGCTTACTGTATCTAAAAGACTCAGAAATTGCCTTTGCGATATCACAGCGGGCTAAATCAAACATAACAACTTTTTGCCCCTTAGAAATTAAAAGTTCTTGTAATCTTTCAGCGGCAATTTTTGTATGACCATAAATACTTGCATAGGCAATCACTATGCCATCTTTTTCACTTTTATACGACGACCATGTATCATAAAGCTTTATATACTCACTCAAATTTTTGCTTAATACAGGGCCATGTAAAGGGCATATCTTTTCTATTTTTAGAGTCGAAGATTTGTTAAGCAAGGCTTGAACAGGGTTACCGAATTTTCCAACTATTCCAATAAAATACCTCGAAGCTTCCTCCGCCCATTCACTAACGGTAAAATATTCCATTTCATCATTTGCACCAAAGGTTCCAAATGCATCGGCAGAAAACAAAATCTTTGTTGCAGTATCATAGGTAAGCATTACTTCAGGCCAATGCACCATTGGGGCAAACACAAAACGAAAGGTGTGATTTCCGGTATTAAGCTCCTCTCCATCTTTAACAATCACCTTTGCAAAGTTCAGTTCACCAAAAAATTGTAACATAATTTTAAAAGTCTTTTCGTTTGCGACAACCTTTGCATTTGGATATTTTTCAAGAAAATCTATAATGCTTCCTGAGTGGTCACTTTCCATATGTTGAACCACAAGAAAACTAGGTTCTTTACCCTCTAAAACTTTTTCAATATTGCCCAACCATTCATCAGAAAAACGAGTATCAACAGAGTCAAAGATAGTAACTTGGTCATCAAGCACAATGTATGAATTATACAACATTCCATTTGGAACTACATATTGACCTTCAAATAAGTCAATGTCTAAGTCTTTGACACCTATGTTTATTACGTTATTACATATTGTTTTCATTTTTTATTCCTTTTAACTATAATAGCATACAGTATGATTTAAATAAACACTTATACAATTTTGAATTATATAATAATTTTTACTAAATATAAAGTAATTATACTAGTTAAAGTATACAATAAAATAAAAATGAGCTTCAATATGTACTGTGATTTTATCACTTCTTAACAAGACTATTACAAATCCCATAATATAATGGAACGGTTAAAAACATAATCCACCACGGGTG
>CAYJJW010000206.1:0-3072 GCA_964370555.1 uncultured Treponemataceae bacterium
CCTTTTTTTCGGTACTGTGGATTTGTTGCAACACCTAAGAGCATTGAGCCAACCGAGCACTGTGCTCCTGCTTGCGAAGAAGAAATTATGCTATCTTCATGTTTAAAAACATAGGCTGTTGAATCTTTTTGAAGGTTTTCTTTTGTGCGTTCTCTAAAGCGATTTTCTTGTCCTTTATAGTTTTTTTCAAATTCTTCTATGGTCATATAAAAGTCAAAGAGTTCATCACTTTTATCACTTGGTAATTCTAAAAAATTAAATTTGCTTGACATCGTTGGTTCAACTAAACTTTCTTTTGTGCAAGATAAAAGTGTTGTTGGGCGAAATTTAAAAGCTGGAAAACTATTTTTTAACTGTTCTACAACGCTGTGTTTTCCTCCAATGGTATCTACTTTTTCAAAGGTATTAATTAATGTTTCAGCTTCTTTAGTGTTGTATGAATCTTGTTGGCTATAAATAAGAGTTATTGAAAAGTAGCGCATTAGCACAAAGTCCCAAGTGTTGTTATCTAGAACATTTGCATATACTTCTACATTATCATTTTCAAGGCCATAGTTTTCAGTGTTTGCAATAAAAAAAAGATTAGGTTCTGCATCTTTTGAAAGATACTCATTGAGTTTTTGTGCATCGTTTTTTGTAAGTTTTTGAATCATGAATAAGTCTCCTTTTTATTTCCACGTAACTATGGTTTCGATATCTTTTCGTTTTTTATCTCTAAGCTTGTCTCCGTCGTTTGCATAGCCAAGAGCTACTAAAAGGTGAATTTTCCCTTTTATGTTACAAAGTTTTTGCAAGGGCTTTTCATTAAACCATCCGAGTATGCAACTTGAAAGTCCTTTTTCTTCTGCAGCGAGTGTTAGGTAGGTGCTTGCTGAACCTATGTCGTTAGATTTAAAATCTTGCTTTTTTAGAACTGAGCCAATTGCGGCAGTTGCATTGAGTGAACTATCGCTTATGATAATTATTGCTGTTGCATTTTTAACAAACTTATTTATTTCCATTCCACAATGGGGTAGTGCTTTTTGAAAAAAAGAATCTTCTGTGTTATTTTCTTGTTTTTGTATAACGGTAAAGTGCCACGGTTGGCTATTGCACGCAGAAGGGGTAAGCTGAGCAGCTTCTAAACAGTATTGAATAGTTTCTTTTGAAACCAATTTTTCAGGATTGAAGTTTCTGCAGCTTTGTCTTTTTTTTGAAAGTTCTAAAAAGTTCATGGCTTTGTATCCTTTGATAGTCCGTAGGTGTTTATTGCAATAAACACCTACCTTTTGAGCGCGAGGGATTGTAGGGGCGCCGAAGGCGTTCGTGCCCATAGGGTCGCATTTTATATGCGACCGTTGTAAGGCACGAATGGAGCGAAAGCGGAACCCCGAAAAGCCCGACCCGCTTGCGGGGCGCGCCCTAAAAACTAGCGTCTATTTCCAAACAATCTTAAAAGTGCTAAGAAGATGTTTATAAAGTCTAGGTAGAGCTCTAAGGCGCCGATGATTGCCACTTTTTGGAAGTTTTCGCTTCCGTCTGCGTGTACAGAGATGCGCATTAATTTTTGGGTATCGTATGCGGTGAGCCCGGTAAAGATTACCACTGTTGCAATTGAGATAATCCAGTCGAGGCCACTTGAGCGAAGGAGTAGGTTTATCACCGATGCGATTATGAGGCCGATGAGAGCCATTGTGAGGTAGCGTCCTGCAGACATGAGGTCTGATTTTGTTTTCATTCCGTAGATGCTCATTCCACCGAACATTAATGCTGTTGTGAGGAATACTTGGGCAATTGAACTACCTGTATACACGAGTAGCACTGATGAGAGTGTTACGCCGTTTAGAACAGAGTAGAGTATAAAGAAAAAAGCTGCTTGAGCAACGCTTAGTTTTCTAATTTGGCTTACCAAGTACATTACGAGGCCAAGTTCTGCGATTACGAGAATAATGTAGCCAAAGCGACTTCCAAAAATGAGGTTAAGTAGTGTGTAGCTGTTAACTGTAAAAAAGGCAGCCGCTGCACTAATTACGAGCGCTGCTACCATCCATCCGTATACGCCTGTCATAAACTTTTGACGGGCTTCTGTGCTTGCATTAGCAAGGCTTATTTGATTCATGTTTTCCATTCTTTAAATGTACTCTCCTTTTCATGATTAGTCAAGTAGGAAAGTACTTGTCTATTTTATGATCTCATCGTATAATAAAAACATGAAACAAGCACATATACAACTTTCAAGTGATTTAAACATTTCAAGGGCAATTTTGCCAGGCGACCCTGCGCGCGTTGACCGCATTGCAGAGCATTTAGAAAACGTTGAGTTTTTATGCTTTAACCGTGAATACAAAAGTATTAGAGGAACCTACAAGGGAGTGCCTATTTTAGCCATGTCTACGGGTATGGGCGGTGCTTCTATGGGAATTGCCGTAGAAGAACTTAAAAACATAGGTATAACTTCTATTGTGAGGGTTGGAAGCTGTGGGGCCTTGCAAACGGGTATTGCACTTGGAGACCTTGTTATTGCAACTGGTGCTGTTAGGGACGATGGAGCTTCTAAGGCCTATGTTCCGTCTCAGTTTCCGTCGGTTCCAAATCACGAGCTTTTACACTCTGTTGTGGAGTCTGCAATAAAGCTAGGCTATACGCACCATGTTGGTATAATTAGAAGTAACGATAGTTTTTATATTGATAACGAAGAAGAGATTTGCGAGTATTGGTCTAAATTTGGTGTTTTAGGCTCCGACATGGAAACCTCTGCATTATTTACTATTGCGTCTATACGTGGTGTAAAGGCTGCGAGCATTTTGAACAATGTTGTCGTTTTTAAAGAAGACGTTGGAGACAGCATTGCAAACTATGCCGATAGTGAAGGCGCAACGATGGAAGGCGAAAAGCGAGAGATTTTGTGTGCGCTAGAAGCGCTGGTGAACAGTTACTAATTACGAGGTACTAGTTACGAATTACGCCCATATATTGAATAAATATCCTCTTTTTAGTATACTATCTTCTATATTTTACACTTCGTAATTTTGAAAATAAAAAATAAATTGAGGTATTATGGCTAACTATCCTTTTGAATCAATTGAGCCTAAG
>CAYJJW010000207.1:0-3056 GCA_964370555.1 uncultured Treponemataceae bacterium
TCTGGGCAAATATCTCTATCGTGCCAGCAGTAGTATGGTGCACCAATTTTTGTGAAAAATTCAAATGCAGCATCTGCTTTGTTTGCAGCGTTTGTCATACCGTCGTTTGTTGAGTTCCAAGGGAATTCGATTGTTCCTGCACCAAATGGGTCTGCACCATCTGCACAGAATGAGTGCCAGTATGCAATACCAAATCGTAAGTGATCTTTCATTGTTTTTCCGGCAATAACCTTGTTTTCATCGTAGTATTTAAATGCTAATGGATTTTTTGAATCCGGACCTTCGTAACCAATTTTCCCAATTCCAGGGAAATACTCTTTTGAACCTTTAAAAAATGACATAATGTATCATTCCTCCTAAAAAATAGTTTAATTAATTAGTAATTCGTAACTCGTAATTAGTAATTATTTATATAATGGCATAACCGCTTCAAGTTGGGTTATATACGCCTTATATGCTTCGTTATACTTTGCAACATTTTCTGCAACTGGCACTGCAGCTGATTCTTCATTTAAGTGAATATGTTCTTTGCAAAGATCTCCCATATCTGTAGCCTTTTCTTTGCTTTGTAAGCACCAAAGGGCTTGCACTGCAGCTCCAAGGGCTGCTGCTTCATCCAAAACGGGAACCTTTACGGGAACGTTTAGAATATCTGCAACAATCTGTCTCCATAAACCGCTTTTTGCGCCACCGCCGATAAGTCTTATTTCTTTTGGTGAAAAACCGAGTTTTTGAAAAGAATCTAATCCACCGCGCATGGCAAAAATGGCACTTTCCATTGCAGCTCTACAAATATTTTCTCTTGATGAGTTTGCAACAGTTAAACCTGTAATGCTCGCTCTTCCGTTTGGAAGGTTTGGTGTTCTTTCTCCATTAAAGAATGGAAGAACAATAACCCCTTCTGCTCCACAAGGGGCTTTTTCTGCTAAGGCATCAAAGTCTTTTACGCTAACTTGTAAAAGATCTCTAATTTGCTCTTGGGCTACGGTACAGTTCATGGTACATAAAAGTGGAAGCCATCCACCTGTTGAAGAGCAAAAGCCTGAAAGACCATTTTTAGGGTCGGCAATAGGTTTATCTGAGTAACCATAAAGGGTACCAGATGTTCCTAAGCTCATTGTTAAGAATCCATCGCTTACGGTACCTGTTCCAATTGCACCCATCATATTGTCGCCGCCACCTGATGAAACAGGAATACCTTGGGGAAGTCCATAAAGCTCGCTTGCTTTTTGTGTAATTGTACCGCAAGGTTCATGTGCTTCGATGAGTTTAGGAAGCTTACCATAAAGATTTGCATCAATTAAATCACATGCTTTTTTTGACCATGTTCTTGTTGTTGGATTTAAAAGTGCTGTTCCCGATGCATCGCCATATTCCATGGTGTATTCATCAGTTAGCACAAAGTTTATATAGTCGTGTGGAAGCATTATGTAATGAAGATTATCCCATGCTTCTTTTTTGTTATTTTTTAGCCACATAATTTTGGGAGCAGTAAAACCTGGAAGCATAAGGTTTCCTACTTCTGCAATAACTGCGTCCTCTCCGCCAAAGTTGTCTGTAAGATTTTTACATTCTTGTGCAGTAGATGTGTCGTTCCAAAGCTTAATGTTGTAAAGACTTTTTCCATCTTTCCCAAGTGGTACAAACCCGTGTTGTTGGCCTGAAACACCAACAGCCTCTACTTTTGAAACAACATCTTTTGGTAATTCTGAAAAGCATTTTAAAAGTGCTTCATCGTACCACTCAGTTTTTTGTTCACGCGTACCATCATTTTCTGATAAAAGTTCTAAAGCGTGAGATGCTTGATTTACAATGAGTTTTTTTTCATAATCGTATAAAACTACTTTAAGGCTTTGTGTGCCTAAATCTATTCCTGCTACTATTTTCATATTATAGAGTATGTGGTATTTTTATTAAATTTTCCATATTTATTATTGATTTTCTATATCCAAAATTGATACTTTATGATACACTGGTGTTTATGAAAATATTAGATACTGTTTTTATGCATCGCCTTGTTGGTGGCGAAAAGCTCACTTGGCACGGGCGATATCATTCTCATGGTGAAAATGAGTATGAAATTCATTACTTTGTTGAAGGTGAAGGAAGCTTTTTATCAAATAAAACACGTTATACAATAGACAAGGGTTCACTTTTTTTATCAGGTCCACATGATTTTCATTCAATTGTGCCTTACAGAGTTACAAAACCTCTAACGTACTATGCCGTATTGTTTTCTGTAGACGAAAAAGCTGATAGTGAAATATATCAATTATTGACTAGTATTTTGGCCTCTTCAAAGACATGTATGCATTCAACCAGTGTTAATCGGTTTGCTCTTGATGAAGTTTTAAACCTTTGTGTTACGCCTGATTCTTACGAATCTATTGCTGCAGGTTTTTTATTTGCCAGTTATTTATATCGTTGGTATGGTGAAAACTCTGACAAGAATAGTAACTCTGAAGAGATGAGTTCTAAATCTATTGACGGTAATAAAACTGCAAAGTCTTATGTTTCTAAAGCTATTGCTTTAATGAAAGAAAACACAACTTTGGTTGAAGATATCGCTTGGAAATTGGGGCTTTCTACGGAACATTTTATACGCATTTTTAAAAGTGAAATGAATATAACACCTCATCAATACAGTATTCGTCTTCGTGTACAAGATGCGGCAACCAAATTATTAACAACCGATAAATCTATTGGAAAAATAGCAGGGGATCTTTCTTTTGAAAATCAATTTCATTTTTCGAGGGTGTTTAAAAAGTGTACAGGATTTTCACCCAGTGAGTATAGAAAGCATTATAAACAGGCTATTGTGTAGGGATTTTTCAATAAATCTTGCTTCCAAGCAAACTTGCAATTAATTGCACGGCCATTTTTGCTGTTTGATTTCGAATATCCAATACAGGATTTACTTCTACAAAGTCGGCAGATTTTACTAAGCCTGTATCCCATATTTCTTCTGCAAGTAAGAGAACTTCACGGTAGCTTAAACCACCTGGAACTTCTATACCAACACCTGGTGCAAAGCTTGGATCCATTACATCCATATC
>CAYJJW010000208.1:0-3039 GCA_964370555.1 uncultured Treponemataceae bacterium
AGTACTTGCTGATGAAGGCTTTGGCGGGGACTGTTCAAGTTTACCAGAAGTTATTCTTTGCGAAAGAGCAGGTATTACCGGTGAAGATATTATGTTTACCTCAAACGAAACACCTGCAAGCGAATACCAATATGCAAATATGCAAGGTGCGGTAATTAACTTAGACGATATTACCCACATCGACTATCTTAAAAAGTCTCTTGGTGGATTCCCTGATCTTATCAGTTTTCGTTACAATCCAGGGCCATTGAAAGAAGGAAATGCAATTATTGGAAAGCCTGAAGAAGCAAAATATGGCTTAACACACGATCAAATTATTGAAGCGTATGGTAAGGCAAAAGAGCTTGGGGCTACTCGTTTTGGGCTTCACACAATGGTTGCTTCTAACGAACTTGAAAACGACTACTTTATAGAAACTGCAGCACTTTTATATGAAATTGCTGCAGAACTAAAAAAGAAGTACGATATTACACTAGAGTTTATAAACATGGGTGGTGGTATCGGTATTCCATATAGACGAGATCAAAAAGCAGTTGATTACGACTATGTTGCAAAAGGTGTAAGAGAAGCCTACGACAGAATTATTGTAAATAATCCTGCATTTAACGGCGAAATTGCAAAAGATGTAAGTGATACAAACGGTACACATATTAAGTTCTTTATGGAATGTGCCCGTGTTATTACAGGGCCTTATGGATACCTTATTACTCGTGCAATTCATGAAAAGCACATTTACCGTGAATACATTGGAGTTGATGCTTGCATGGCAGACTTAATGAGACCTGGTATGTATGGTGCGTATCATGAAATTACCGTTTCAGGTAAAGAAACAGACAAAGAAAGTGAAACATACGACATTGTAGGTTCTCTATGCGAAAACTGCGATAAGTTTGCAGTACAACGGCCTCTACCAAAAATTGACCTAGGTGATCTTTTAATTATTCATGATGCAGGTGCGCACGGTAGAGCAATGGGCTTTAACTATAATGCTAAACTTCGCTGTGGAGAATTACTACTTAGAACAGACGGAAGTGTTGTGCAAATAAGACGTAAAGAAACAATTGACGATTATTTTGCAACATTAAATTTTACAGAGCTTGAACAATTTAAAGCATAAGTGTATAATTTTATTTAAACCAACAAATATTGAGGGAATATGCAAATACTGTATCATGAAGGTGCACTAACAGCTTTTACATTTTTAGTCTACGCATTTTATTTTTATCAAGTGTTTGCATTTTCCGACTCAGTTTTTGAAGGATCAAAATTTAAAATTAATACAAGAATGTTTGTAAGTATTATTAACAGTATACTAGTTACTGTATTTTTTACAAAGACACTCTATGTTCCTTTAATGGTTGTTTATTTAGTTTTTTTTAGCTTATTGGGACTCAACTTTTTATTCTTTTATAGGGCAAAGTATATAAATAAACTCTTTTTTGTCTCTGCATATATAATGCATTTTATGTGTCTTAGTTCTATAACAATGGCAGTTTATTCAAGTATATTAGGTATATCTTTTTATGAAGTTGCATATTCTATAATTCCTATGCTCCACACAATAATTATAATACCGCTTTTTGGTGGTAGTGCTATCGTAATTGTGCGAAAAATTATTCCTGCGGTAGAATTAAAAATTATTAATAATCATAATGTACAGTTATACTTTTTAATTATATGGATTAGTGTTTTTAATATTCTTATGTTTGCTAATGCAAATGTTTTTTCAATAAAGCACCCTGTAACAGCACTGGTAGTTATGCAAATAATACTTCCCATTGCAGTTCTTATTGGTCTTTATGTAGTGTTGTTTTTTGTTATTCAAACAGGAAAACTTCTTGGGTATAAAGATCAAGCGTTAATTCTACAAAATGAAATCATTGAAAGCAAAAAAGCACAGCAAGAGCTTCAAATTAAGGCAGAAAGAGATCCCCTTACGAAGTTATATAATAAAGAAGTAACACAAGTTCTCATTGATGATTACATTTATTCTCACAAAAATGAAAGCTTAAATGCGTTGTTTTTAATTGATCTAGACAATTTTAAATCAGCAAATGATCAACGGGGGCATATTTTTGGAGATGAACTATTAGTAGAAGTTTCAAAGAAATTAACACACCTCTTTAGAATTGATGATGTAGTAGGGCGAATTGGCGGGGACGAGTTTATGGTATTTATGAAAAATATTGTAGATGTCGCTGGTGTTGAATCAAAAGCTAATGAAATTTGTAAGGCTTTGCATATCTCCTTTGAAAATAAAAATAAAACAATGTCAAATATTTCTTCTAGTGTCGGTATTTCTCTTTTTCCGGGTCAGGCAAAAACATATGCAGACCTTTACCAAAAGGCTGATATAGCCCTTTACATGGCAAAAGAAAAGGGCAAAGACACCTATGTTATATATACAGAAACAAACTAATATAAACCATCTATTAGGTATCGAGCAATTGTACCATGAAAGGGAACAGTTGGTAAATTATTTTTATCATACCAATCAGCCTCAGCAAGTTCTTCTTCATCTATATTAATTTCACCAGACTCCCATTCGCACGTAAAGCCAAACATGAGTTGATTTGGAAATGGCCATGGTTGGCTTTTAACATATTGTACATTTTTTACGGTAAGCCCAACTTCTTCAAAAACTTCTCTTACTACGCATTCTTCTAAGGTTTCACCTTGTTCTACATACCCTGCAAGGCATGTAAAAAAGCTTGTTGCTCTTTGTGAATGCCTTGCTAAAAGGATTTTATCTCCCTTTTTAACTAATACAATTATAGCAGGGCTAAAGTTTGGGTACTGTCTTTTTGAACATTTTTTACAATCAACTGCAGTTTCATTTTCTGAGTCTACTAACTCACTGCCACAAGATGAACAATATTTCATGGTTTCGGCCCATAAGTATATTCCTCTTGCTCTTGCAACTATAGACCCCTTTTTGTCATATGGTGCAAAAATATCTACTAAAAGTCTTAATTCGTATCCATCTATGCTTATTTCATCATTTGTTAAAAAACTTGCTACATAGTCAAAAGTGTCTTC
>CAYJJW010000209.1:0-3008 GCA_964370555.1 uncultured Treponemataceae bacterium
GTGTTGTGTATTGTGCTGCTTCCATGTTGATAACTGCAGGGAAGCGTAAGTCGTCTAAGAAAAGGGCATACACTTCAGGGCGGTGTATAAAGTTAATAAACTCTAATGCTAGGTCGTAGTTTTTTGAACCTTTTAAGATACACATTGAGTCAACATATAACGGAACGCCTTCTGCAGGAATAAAGTAATCTACGGTGTTCCAGTCATCTTCTTCAATTTCGCCAAAGATGTTTTCTGCATATCCGTGACTTACCCAAAAGTCGCCAGCTGCAAATGATTTACCAAATCCTTCTGCATCAAACTTTACAAGGTTTGGTGCCCACCCGTTTTTAAGAACTTCTTCTGCTTCTGCAAGTTCTGCTTCATCAGTTGTGTTTACAGAGTAGCCAAGATAGAGTAGTGCCCCACTCATAACTTCTCTCATATCATCAAGCATAGACATTCTGTCTTTTAAATCTTCGCGGGCAAAAATATCCCAGCTTCTGTCGTAACCTGATAGTTTTTCTTTATTTACTGCAATACCTGAAATAGTTGTTCCGTAAGGAACAGCATAGTTCATGTTAGAGTCATAATCAAGTTTTTCAAGAATGGCAGGATTTACATATTGTAAATTAGGAAGCTTTGATGCATCAAGTTCTTCAAGCATTCCTTGGTTTATCATAATTGATGCATAATCTTGTGAAGGGAATACAATATCGTACCCTGTAGCACCTGCTCTAATTTTGGTGTACATTTCTTCATTTGACGCATAATTGTCAATTTTTACCTCTACGCCGAACTCTTCTTCGAATTGTTCAATAACGGTATCCGGTGTGTAATAGGTCCAGTTAAAAAGATACAAAGTGTTGTCATCTTTTCCTGAACATCCTGTTGTTAAGAGCACTGCAATTAATGCAATAGCTGTTCCACAAAACATTTTTTTCATGTTAGTGTACCCCTTAATTGTATCAACTTTGTGATACATGCAAATTGAGAATACTACCCTACAGTTTTCAAGCAACGCACAGAAAATCTGCAAGCGATAAAGATACTTTATCCATTCTCCTCTAAATATATGTAAAGTGCGACAAGTCGCCTTTAGCCACTAAAAGTCATTTCGATACATGCGTGGAGAAATCTCATTTGTGAAAGAGACCTCTCGACTACGTATCTGCGGTGACACTTTTTTTACCTCTGCCTATTTTACAGCTCTCTTACTTTGATGCGGCAAAACTTTTTAAGAACTTTCGAAGCGTAAAAGCAATAACTACGGTTGCAACTATCATTACACATGATAATGCATTTATAACAGGTGAAACCCCAAAACGAATCATAGAATATACGTATAACGGAAGCGTTGTTGAGCCTGGGCCTGAAACGAAGAAAGTAATAACAAAGTCTTCGAGCGATAGTGTTACTGCCATTAAAAAAGCAGAAACAATTGCAGGGCTTATTGCAGGAACAATAACTCGTAGCATAGCTTGTTTTGATGTAGCACCAAGATCATGGGCTGCTTCTACAATAGAATAATCAAACTCATCAATACGAGCAAGAATAATTAAAAACACAAATGGAAGACAAAACGTTGTGTGAGCAATAAATATAGTTGTTAAACTTAGTGGGAGTTTAATACCAGCAAAAAAGATGAGCATACTAACACCAGTAATAACCTCAGGTAATACCATTGGTAAAAAATTTATGGCTTGAATATAAGCTTTCCCTCTAAATTTGTACCATCGTACACCAACTGCTGCAAGCGTTCCTAAAACAGTTGATAATGCACCTGAAGCAAGAGCTACAACAATACTGTTTTGAAATGATGCCCATAAATCTTCTGAGTCAAAAATAAGTGCTTTATACCATGTTAAAGAAAAATTTGTAAATTCCCCACTTTTTGATTCATTAAATGAAAAGAAAATAGTAACAAAGAGTGGTAAAAATAAAAATACAAGTGTAAATACTAATACAAAAAAAGAAAAAGAAAATTTGCTTTGTTGTTTTTTAAAGGCTCTTCTAGCATGCCTAGAAGGTTCTGATGTAGATATCTTTTTTGTTTGAGGGCCTATTGTTACAGTAAGTGAGCCTTGTCCTTTCATTGGGCTTCTCCTTCTTTCGCAACTTGTTTCAGATTTTCTTCTTTTTTACCTGAAAACATTACCCATAAAACACCCGCGGTACTGAGTACGGTTATTACAAGTGAAAAGGCTGAAGCTAGCGGCCAGTTTCTGGTTTTGTTTACTTGGTCTACTATAATATTTCCTATCATGTAGGAGTCTTTGCCCCCAACTAAAAGTGGTACGGTGTAAGAACCAAAAATAGGAATAAAAGTAAAAATTACTGCCGTCGTTACTCCACTTTTTACATTTGGTAACAGTACTTTAAACATAGAACCTATTTTTGTAGCCCCTAAATCTCTTGAAGCTTCCAATAGTGAAAAATCAAATCGGTCAACAGCGGTAAAGATAGGTAAAATTGCATAGGGTAAAAACATATACACAGAAACGGTAACAACTGCTCCTGAATTATAGAGAAGTTTAAAATGTTCTTGTGTTATTCCAAGGGCAATAAATAGTGTGTTTAAAACACCATCGTTTCCAAGAATTGACATCCATGCAAAGATACGTATAAGTGAGTTTGTCCAAAAGGGTACAATTATAAGAATTAAAAATATTGTTTGATGCTTACTTTTTGCAATTGCATAACCACAGGGAAGGGCGAGTAAAATTGTAATTATAGTACAAAGAGCTGAAATCCACACTGTTCTAAGAAAAACCATTGCATATGCAGGATTCATCATTTGTCCAAATGCTACAAGTGAAAACTCAAATTCAACACCGCCATAAAGACCTTTTGTTAAAAAACTATAGAGGATAATAATTATTAGAGGAACTACAAAAAAGATTGTAAACCATACACCCATTGGCCATGCATAGATAGGCCCCATATTTATTCGGCTTAGTTTTTTGCCGGGTAATTGGCCACTCATTGGTCAATGTCCTCAACAATGTAGCCGTCATCGGCATGCCAAG
>CAYJJW010000210.1:0-3000 GCA_964370555.1 uncultured Treponemataceae bacterium
AGCGGTATTTCTTTCTTACGCTATAAGCTTAAAATCAAAACTTAGTAAAACAATTTCTCTTATATTAACAGGCACTATGATTGGCTCAGTTTGTACATCAATTGTATCTATGATTAAATATGCTGCAGACCCCAGTGATACACTACCTTCAATTACCTTTTGGCTTATGGGAAGCCTATCAAAAGTACAAAGCCAAGCCATTGCTTTAAGTATTGTTCCCATAATTATGGGAGGTATAATACTCTTTTTAGCAAGATGGAAGCTTAATGTTCTTATGTTAGAAGATGATGAAGTTAAAAGCTTAGGTCTTAATCCCACAAAATGGAAACTTATCGTTATCTTTGCATCTACCCTACTAACATCGAGTGCAATATGTTTAGGGGGCTTAATTGGTTGGGTAGGTTTAATGATACCTCATATTGCACGATTTATGTTTGGAAACAATTATCGCTATCTTATTCCTTCTTCAGCCATACTAGGAGCACTTTTTATGCTAATTATAGACACCTTTATACGAAGTATCTTTCAATCAGAAGTACCCATTGGAGTATTTACTTCAATATTGGGAGCTCCTTTTTTTATTTTTCTTATAATGAGAAAAAACAATGGAAGTGCTTTATGAGTTTACACGTTAAAAGCTTAAGTGGGGGCTATGGCAAAAGAACTATTTGCAGGGATATTTCATTTGAAATGCAAGCAAAAGAAGTAGTATGTATTGTAGGCCCAAATGGATCGGGTAAAACAACACTTATAAAACTTATATTGGGATTACTACATAAAACAGAAGGTGATATTCAGCTTAATAAAGAATCAATAAACACATTTAATACAACAGAAATGGCAAAGCACTTTGCATATGTACCACAGCAACATACGGTTCAGTTTTCTTTAACAGTATTTGAAATGGTACTCATGGGAAGAACTAACTACATCCAAGGCTTTTCACAACCGAAAGTAGAAGATGAAAAACAAGCATACGATGCATTAAAAGAATTACATATTTCTCATTTAAAAAATCAATTCTATAATACTTTAAGTTCGGGGCAAAAACAAATGGTACTAATTGCAAGAGCCTTATGCCAAAAAGCGAACATTCTCGTTATGGATGAACCAACATCAAATTTAGATTATTACAATCAATCTTTAGTCATACATACAATACAACAACTTTCAAAAAAGGGTTATTCAATACTTATAACCAGCCATAATTTAAGTCAACCATTTTTATATGCACACAAAACCTTAATACTAAAAAAAGGAACAGCCTTTGCCTTTGGAAACATAAAAGATGTTATTACCAATAGTAACCTAACCAATGCATATGAACTAGAAATGGAAGTAGTTTCTACAAAAGACAGTAAGGGAAAAGAAAGATTTTTTTGTGTTCCTGTATAAAAAACCTCAAAAAAGCATAAAAATCTCCTTTTTTTCATTGAAAATTACATAAAAATGCGATACAATAGTATTCGGAGAGTGACGTGAAAAAAATACTAATCGCATCTGCAAATGTTCGTATAAAAAAAGCAATGGAACGAATTCAATCAAAGTATGCAGCATATTTTGATTTTGATTTTTGTGTAAGTACCGAAGAAGTAATACGAACGATTTATTATGAATTACCTGAAATTAAAATTATTGATTTTACTTCCTCTCAAATTAAGTGGCGAAAAATACTGCACGCAATAGGCGAAGATCCATGGTTACATAATGGTGGTATTATTGCCATCGCTAAAGATTCTGCACAAGTACATATGATTGAAAGCTTAAAAAACAGTAACATTATGTTTGTACAAACAATTAATGGTTTTATTAAAAACTTTTCAAGCCTTTTAAGAATACTCTTACAAAATCAGCAATTTTTATACAGTCGCGGTATACAAGATGCTTTTGGAGAAAAAGAATCTTGGTCATTTACAAGTAAAAATAATCCATTCGATATTCAAGTATATACAAGTTTTTTATTAAACTATCTATACAGTTCAAACTGTATAGACGAAGAAACTCGCTATCGATTACAAACAGTTCTTATGGAACTCTTATTTAATGCACTAGAACACGGAAATTGCGGTATAACATATGATGATAAAACAAAATGGCTGGAACAAGGTAAAGATATCCTAGACCTTATTGCAGAACGCAATAAAGATCCCCAAATTGCACTACGCCGTATTCATATTACGTATACACTTTCTCAAGCAAAGAGCGATTTTATTATTCGTGACGATGGTGAAGGTTTCGATTGGAAAAAACGCTTAAGCGCAAAAGCCCAAGTTGGAATGCATGGAATGGGAGTAAAAATAAGCGAAAAATTTGTACAAAACCTTCGTTATAATGATAAAGGTAATGAAGTACGTTTTTCTGTTCCAAACACGCAAAACAAAGTTAATACAGTACCTCTTATTATTTCTCCATATACTGCAATTGAATACAATGACAAAGAAGTTGTATGTAAGCAAAATGAACCAAGCAATAATATTTACTTTATTGTATCAGGTCGATATGCGGTATATGTAGACAGAAAACTGGTATCTGTACTTACCCCAAAAGATATGTTTATTGGAGAAATGTCATTTTTGCTCAATGATAGACGCTCTGCTGCTATTCTTTCGGTAGGAAAAGGCCGTTTAATAAAAATTCCAAAAACAGCTTTTTTAAGTTTAATTCGAAAAAATCCTCACTATGCAATATTCTTATCGAAGGTACTTGCACAAAGGCTTTATAGACAAACTCAAAAAAATATTTCACTCATTAAAGGTTAGTGTACAACACTTACTCGTACAGTAGGATTCTCATTCGGATATAATTCAAGCCTATGCTTTTCAAAGTTTCTAATTTCGCTTATATCATGCGTTACATGAAGTATTGTACTGTCTCCCCTTTTTGCAACTATATCCATTAGTTTTAATATTTTCTCTCGCCATTCATCATCTAAACCATGACATGGCTCATCGAGAATAAGAATAGGAGCACATTTTACCGCCGCGCGTAATATGAGTAAAA
>CAYJJW010000211.1:0-2029 GCA_964370555.1 uncultured Treponemataceae bacterium
AATGCCTGCAAAAGGCAAGCATAGAGAGTGTATTTTATTGTTTTAGTATAAAGGGAAATGATTAAAATAATCTTAAAGTTTTTTTACGGCTTTTTTAGTTTTTCTTCTGTCAAGCGATACACGCTCCATTCATCCATGGCGACGGCCCCAAAGCTTTTGTAAAAATTAATAGATGGCTCATTCCAGTCAAGGCAGCTCCATTCCATTCTTCCACATCCACGCTCTTTTGTAAGATTAATGAGGTGTTTAAAGAGGGCAACCCCTATGCCTTTGCCACGAAAGTCGGGATGCACAAAAAGGTCTTCTAAATATAGCCCCGGTTTTCCTAAAAATGTTGAAAAGTTATGAAAAAATAGTGCAAAGCCTGCATTGTGCACCTTTTCTTTTTCGTCAGTATATTCTGCAATAATAACTTCTGCACATTTTTTTACAAAAAGGTTTTCGTGTAATAATTCTTTTGTTGCTACAACTTCGTTAGACATGTTTTCGTACTCTGCAAGAGCTTTTATAAAATTGAGAATTGTTTCTTCTTCGCCTTCAATGGCACTACGGATAGTTATGTTTTTATTCATGGGTAGAGTGTAGCAGAGAATATAAAAAAGGGCAAGGATGACTTTTATTTAATGACCGAGAATTGCCTCTCTCAATATTGTGTTTATTTTTGTATTGTACTCGCTCCCTTGAGCTTTTAGTGCATCAAGAATATCTATATCAATTTTTATATGTAAATCAGCTTGTTTTGATTGTTTGTTTTTAGGTAGTTCATACCATGGTTTAAATTGCTTTAATTCTTCTTTTGACAACTTTGGATTATCTGAGTAATCTGTGGTTTGAAAATCATTCAGAAGTTGCATATCTGAATCCGGAATTTTATATTTTTTTACTTCATCGAGCGTCATCTATTTAAAGTGTATACCTTTTTATTTCAAAAATCAAGATGAAATGTTGGTAAAAATTGATTTTCTACTGTTTTCTGTTTTTTTCTGCGACGGCATGAATTATAGTTCGCATTGTTTGTAACTCAGTTGGTGGTAAAGAAAGTAGGTCATCAATTAAATCCCGGATATTTCGTAAGTTGTTGGATTCTTTTTCATTTTTATTGTTTTCCGAGCCGGTAACAAGAAACTCGACTGTTGTATTAAGTGCTTTTGCAAGCCGTACTGCAACATCTGCGGGAGGCATAGAGGCACGAGAATCCACATAGCCGTCGAGTGTACGTTTTGAAATCTGTGCCAAATCTGCAAGTTCTTTTAATAATAATCCATGGTAAGCAATTTCGCTTTTTAAGTTGTCTCGAAAGGTCATATAAGATAATACTATGATGATGGGATTGTTAATCTTGACTAAACTATAATTATAGTGTAACATTTTTACAGTCCTATGATTATAGGATTTATTAAAAGAATTTGGAGGAACACATGAAAAAGGGTGTTGTTTTAAACCTATTTGTTGTAATGGTAGGATTATTGGTTGTTGGCTGTGCAGATCCAAACGGTGGAGGCACTACAGGTGGAAATGGTGCTGCCGGTACCGGCATTGATTTACCCAATGCATATATTAGTACATATGTCGATGACTATTATACGCAGTGGATTGTAGATGGAAGTACTTATAAACAGCAGGATTTTGATGAAAATGTTAAAGAGAGGGAATATGTTTATACCTTTGAGGTTGCAACAGATTTTACGGGTGATATCTATGTTAGATATTGGGATGAAGATACAGATACTCACTTGTATACACCAATGCCACTCAATACAACAGGGTATACTCTTTATAAGAGCACTCACATAAAAACTGGTTCTTTAGATGGTAATGGAACTTGGAATGAATCTAGTATTAGTTCTGAGTATTACTATTTATTTGAGGATTACTACTTTGTAAAACAAAGTGGCTCTGCATTACAAATTACAGACCTTGAAGAAATAATTGACTTTAATAATATAGGTACGCCTACGGGTGATTATTATATTTCTGGAGATATAGACTCAACCTTAGGTGAAATTATGGGTGAGACAACTTATACAGG
>CAYJJW010000211.1:2039-2969 GCA_964370555.1 uncultured Treponemataceae bacterium
CAGGAAGTAATGGAACGTACAATAATCGCAGTACATATACGGATGGAATGAGTATTAGTGGTAACACTCTTACTTGGCAAAGTGCCACTAACGGAGTAAAGTATGGCGAGTATGAAATGCGTCTTGAAACTATAAGTACTTCACCTACTGTGTATTGGTTTACTAATGATAATGATGACAATCCTGTTCTTGGGTCTACTTCAATTACAGCAACAGGTTACACACTGTATAAAGCAACCTATACAAAGTATCAAGCTTTGAATGAACAAGGAGGCTGGGACGACTACCTTTCAAGGGTACCGGCTGATGAAAGAGATTCCTATGCTATAATCAAAATAGAAGGTAATAAAATGTCACTTTACGGGTATGTTATCTTAGAAAACGGTAAGTACTATATATATACCGATGATATAAATAATCCTGTTTTAGAACCAGATGTTTACACAAGATAATAGGTAAAAATTAAACTTACACAAAAAAGCCGATGGTTTCATATTGAATCCCATCGGCTTTCTCTTTGAGGCAGACCCCCATATCTTCACCCGTCACAATTAATAATTATTCATTATTAATTGTTAATTATCTAGATCTCCACGCTTCCTTCAAACACCAATCTTGTAGGTCCTGTTAACAATACGGCGTTGTCGGTGTAGCGAACAATGAGTTCTCCACCTTGTACACGTACCGTGATGTCTTCATCTTTTTGACAGTGGCCGTTTAGAACGGCTGCAATGGCTGCAGCACAGGCGCCTGTTCCGCAAGCGGGAGTTTCGCCGTTTGCTCTTTCCCAAACGCGCATTTTAAGCGTTGTTCTGTCAATTACGCGAACAAATTCTGTGTTCACCTTTTCTGGGAACGAAGGATGATTTTCAAACTTTGGCCCAATTGTTTCAACGGGAACCTTGTCTACAAAGCCACAGAATACAACAC
>CAYJJW010000212.1:0-2677 GCA_964370555.1 uncultured Treponemataceae bacterium
CTTGCATCTGACATTATATTTGTTGTCATGGTCATAATACCATATCTTATTGGATCATAAGTTTCTTCAGCAAAGGTTTTTTTTGTACTATCTGGAGGTATATTTGCTTTATTATTGTTTTTCATTTCTTCTTCAGCAAGAATTAATAAGTCGTCAACTTGATTAATTCCATCTGAGTGTATATAACCCACCAAACTATTAAATTCCACTTTATACCATATTTCTTCTTCCGAAATTTCTTTATAACCTAAAATAATTACTGATTTTCCTACTTCAACTTCTCCTAATTTCTCTGAAGTTCTACTCGCATCTATCATAATACTTGTAGATTTTGTAACGACTCCCTGTTTTTCTGATTCATACGTTTCTTCAACCAACGTATCTTCATCTGGTATTGTTTTTCTTTCTTCTCCAGTTGCATAAATTGGACAAATTAAATTTACTAACATTGTAGTTATTATCAATGCACTAATTAATACCTTTCTCCTTTTCATTTTTACTCCTTCTATTTTATTAATTATATATTCTAAGGTACTTATACTAAATCCTTGATTTTTCCTTTACTGCTTTTTTTGCTGTTTCAAGGAGACCTACTCTCGCAAGAATCATTTTGCTTGTAATCTTTATTTGGGTTTTTAATCGTTTAACAACATCCCTAGTAAAAAAATTCTTTCGCTTTTCTCTTCTAACTAGTTTTTCTGATTCCACAAAACTGTTACTGTTATAATACTTGTATGCATAATCAATTTTTTTAACTAAGGCTTCTTCGAATTTCAGGTTTAAATATTCTTCATCATATTTTTCTAAGTTTATTAATTTATATAGTGCCTGGCCTTTTTTCTTTAAATACTCCTCTCCTACAATATATTTTGACTTACACCTGTTATTCACAGTCTGTCCTGACCATATTGACTCAATATCAATTTCTTTACATGTAATATATCCTGCATTTTTAGCATCATTTAATAGCTTTTCACCTTTTTCAGTTCTAGTTATTATCACAGTACTACCTTTCTCTCGATTTTCGTGTTTAATTCCCCAAGGGTCACCACAAGCCAAATCGCTATAGATGTTCATTTGATCAAAACAGAGATAACATCTATACATAGCGTAATATTCTTTGTTTTTTAGCCTATTTTTCATTTTTATTGTTACTTCTTTATTATCTTTTTTTTCTATAGTAATATTTCCAGGCCACCCACCTGCCTTTTTGTCTCTATACCTAATTTTATTAATATTTTCTCCAAAAATTTTGCCGCTTCTGCAAATTGCTTTGTTCAAATTTAAGCTATGTTGCCCTGCACAAAAAAGGCCAATTCTATACTCTGGAAGGTTCTCTACCTCAATTTTATTTGCTAATTCAAGTGCTGCTGATTGACAACCGAGGGCTACAACTGCAGTTTTTTTAACGTCTTTTCTTTCAATATTTTCCAGTACAGCAGATTGTGTATAGTATGATCCACATCCCGAAATCAGTTCTTTTCTATTGCGTGCTAAAAATACTTCAGGAGCTTGTTTCTCTGTACTAAATCTATTTACATAAGCACCTTCTATCAAATTGGCTTCAAGTAAATAATATAACAATGATGTAACAACGCCCCCACTCTGCCCCTTGCTTTGGATTTCGCTATCTACAGCTTCTCCTATGTACGCTTTTATGTACTTACCTTTAAAACTGTCCTTAAACTCACTACCATTTATATTCTTTTCATAACTTGGGCATACCAGCAAACATTTTCCACAATTAACGCACTTTTTTTCGATAACTTTTGCTTGTAAAAACTCAGCATTATTGTATGTCATTAGAACTGCTGATTTAGGGCATATATTTGAACACATACCGCAAGCTGAACATAAGCTTTGCTCACTAATTAATTTTATTGAATTATTCATAGTACTCCTAATTTTACTGATGTGTGCTACTTAAATACTTCAAGCGCAACATCAATAATTTTCTTTGTAACTTCTACTTTTCTATCTTGTAAAACTTCTTTAATTTTTTCGTTTTGAGAATAAAAATAGTCAAATAGCTTAATGATATACTCTTCAGAAAACTCTTCTTTACTTATTACCCATTTTTCTTGCCCATAAAGCGCCATTAGTTCAAGGTATTTATTATGCCACCCCGTTGCAATAACTGGAATACCTGCAGAAAGAGCCGCTACACAAGTATGGTATCTTGCTGCAATTATGGCTTCACAATTTGCTATTTCATTTTTCATCTCTAACGAAGATACATCTGTTAAATCCAAAACTTCTACTTCTACGTTTTTACTTTTCAGTCTTAACTTTATTTCTTCTGCTACATCATTATCATTGAATTGTCCAGTTGGCACTTCATTTGGAATAAGAATAATATCTAAGTTAAAAGTTTTTTTAACATGAGTGGAAAGTGCACATATGCCTTCAATATATTTTTTTTCTTTTCCCCATTGTTTAATTATTTGATGGCTAATTGAAATCCCAACCTTTCGTTTCTTTTCTTCATCATGTTTTACTTCAAACTTCATCATATTAGCTGTATCTGGAGACAGGAATATATTATTATTTTTTGCATATTTAGAGACTTCAAGATAACTTTTTTCTTCTCTTGCAATAACTTTATTAAATATTTTATTAACCGAAACATTTGCTCAAATGTAACTTACTTTTAACTTCATAGGCCAATAGCTAGCAG
>CAYJJW010000212.1:2687-2965 GCA_964370555.1 uncultured Treponemataceae bacterium
TTACTATTTTTAACCTATTGCTTTTTTTAGGATTTGCATTGTCGCAAAAACAGATACCAAACAAGTTAACCACAAAGTCAGCTTCCTTTATAGCTAATAATACCTCTCTGGTAGCAGCATCTTTGGGTTTTATCCCTAGTTTATATAATATAGCCTTTACAAAAAGCTTATTCGGTGACGCTGAAAAAATCAATGTATCGAATGGGAATTCATTGTTGCTTTCATTAATGATTTTTTTACTTTGAATATTGATGATAGAGAAATCATCAAAAACCTCT
>CAYJJW010000213.1:0-2938 GCA_964370555.1 uncultured Treponemataceae bacterium
AGAAATTATTGGAATAGTACTTTTTGTTTTGTTTATGCTTCCATTTGGCATGGTTATATTAAACTCAGCAAAAACATCACCCGAAATTATTTTTGATGCCCTTGCAATGCCCGAAAACTGGGGTCAATTTTGGATAAATATTCAGCGTATATTTACTAACCAAACAGTTGACTATGTGGGTGCATTTATAGATAGTATACTTATTACTGTTATTTCACTTTCAGTAATTGTATTCTTTTCTTCAATGTGCGCATGGGTTTTAGTGCGGGTAAAAGAACGTTGGACAAATGTTTTGTTTTTACTCTTTGTTGCTGCTATGGTTATTCCATTTCAAGTACTTATGTATCCGCTTGTTGGCTGGCTTAGAATGCTTGGAAACTTCTTAGGTTTTAGACTTTTAGGAACAATTCCCGGTATTGTATTTGCCTACCTCGGTTTTGGTTGCTCACTTTCAATATTCATTTTTCATGGATTTATTAAAGGCATCCCACTTGAACTTGAAGAATCAGCCACAATTGATGGTTGTGGAAAAGCAAGAACGTTCTTTAGTATTGTTATGCCACTTTTACAACCAATTATGGTAACAGTGCTTATCTTAAATGGAATTTGGATTTGGAACGACTATCTCTTACCATACTTAGTTCTTGGCTCAAATGGGGCAGTGCAAACCTTGCCAATTGCGGTAACATCGTTTGCAGGTGCATATCTTAAACAATGGGATCTTATATTAACTTCTGCATTAATTGCCATTGTGCCGGTAATTGTATTATATCTTGTTGCACAACGGTATATTATTAAGGGAATGGTAGAAGGTTCAATAAAATAGTGCGTAAAATCATCCTTCCGTGGATGATTTTACTATCGAGTATTGCGGGAAGATAAATGATTAGCTCAATACTCGTTTATTTTTGAGTTTGGTGCCGTCCTTGGCACGATCATAAAAAATATAAAATAAAATGGAGAAAAAAATGAAAGTTGTATTGGTTGGAGCAGGAAGTGCTCAGTTTGGCTGCGGAAGTTTAGGTGATATCTTTTGCAGTAAAGAATTACAAGGAAGTGAAGTTGCTCTCCTTGACATTAACGCTGAAAGCCTTGATAAGGTATTTCAAGTAGCTAAAAGTTTTGTTGAAGAAAAAAAACTCGACTTTAATATTACTGCAACAACAAATAGAAAAGAAGCTTTTAAAGGAGCAAACTTTATTATTTCATCTATTGAAGTTGGAGACCGTTTCAAACTTTGGGACGAAGATTGGAAAGTTGCAATGCAATATGGCTTTCATCAAGTATATGGTGAAAACGGTGGCCCTGGTGGTGTATTCCATGCACTTCGCATTATTCCACCTATTTTAGACATTGTTAGAGATGCAATGGAAGTTTGTCCTGATGCATATATCTTTAACTATTCTAATCCAATGACTGCTATTACTACTGCTGTATTGCGTGCATTCCCTCAAGCAAAGTTCATTGGTATGTGCCACGAAATTGGATGGCTTTATAGATGGCTTCCAAGAATGCTCAATACTCCGGTTGAAGATTTAAAATTCAGAGCTGCAGGGCTTAATCACTTTAGCTGTATGCTTTCTTTAGAAAATGCTAAAACTGGTCAAGACCTCTATCCAGAAGTATTAAAAAAAGCAGGTGCTTTCTTCGAAAATGAACCTGGTTATTCTGATATTTTAGATAAATTTAGAGAAACCGGTGTTGCTGAAGAAACAGAAAAATACATTAAAGAAAATCCAGATTATGTAAGTAAATATTTTTGGGCAGATAGAACATTGTTAAAATATGTTTTAGAAACATATAAACTCTTACCTATTACGACTGACAGTCACTGGGGTGAATACATTTCTTGGGCATGGGATGTTGCAGATCATAAAGGTATTCTTGACTTCTATGAATACTATAAAACATCACTACCTAATAAAATGCCGGAAATTGAACTTAGAACTCATGAAAGAGCTGTTCCAATTATGGATGGAATTATCAGCAATGCAGGTTTTGAAGAAGCTGCAGTAAACATTCAAAATAATGGATTAATTGAAGATCTTCCATCATGGATTGCTATTGAATGTCCTGCAATTGTCGATAAAAACGGTCTAACCGGTATTAAGTGTGACGTTCCAAAAGGATATCAGGCACTTTTACGAAACTATTGTGGTGTGTATGATTTAACAGCAGAAGCAGTAATTCATAAAAGTAAAGATTATGCAATTCAAGCTATGCTTGCAAACCCAATTGTAAACCGATGTTTACCAGTAAAACCAATGGTAGACTATATGATTTCTCAACAAGAAAAATGGTTAGGATATCTTAAATAAACAATGCCTACTATAAAGCAGATTGCACAAAAAGCAGGGGTAAGCCCTACAACAGTTTCTAATGTACTCAATGGAAGGTTAGCTAAAGTTTCTCCTGATACATTAAAAACGGTGCAATCTGTTTTAGAACAAGAAAACTATACCCCAAACCTTGCAGCACAAATATTAGCACATAAAAAATCTCATATTATTGGTGTAATTGTGTATCATGTTCCACGTGTTGGGGAAACTGCTTTCGAAGATCCTTTTACATCAACAATTTTGGGCGCATTTGAAGAAGAAATTAGACGACAAGGCTATTACATGATGGTTCATGTTACGCATAGTCCTGAAGAAGTTTTGCGCTTAGTAAAAACATGGAAGCTGGATGGTCTTCTTATTCTTTGGCTAGAAGATGATGCAGTGAGACTCTTATTAGAATCAAGTGATACTCCCATTGTATTTTTAGATAGTTACTTTGAAGGAAAAAATGATAATTTTTATAATGTTGGCCTAGATGACTTTAAAGGTGGCTATGAGGCTACACAATACTTAATAAAAAATGGTCATAAAAATATTGCAGTAATCACTGATGATGAAAATATTACAGGTGGTTATAAACATCGTATTTTAGGCTATAA
>CAYJJW010000214.1:0-2894 GCA_964370555.1 uncultured Treponemataceae bacterium
TATAGGAGAAATATATGTCACTTGAAGAAAGAGTAAAAGAGGCCCTTGAGGCTGTTCGGCCGCAGTTGCAAAGAGATGGGGGCGACCTTGAGTTTGTGAGTGTGGATGAAGCAGGCAAAGTGTCTGTAAAATTGTTGGGGGCCTGTAATGGCTGTCCTATGTCTACAATGACCTTAAAACAAGGTATTGAAGCTTATTTGAAAGAAGAAATTGAGGAGGTAACGGAAGTCGTTCAGGCTTTCTAAAAGATTATGGAAATAAAAAAAGATTCAGTAGTTGCAATAGACTACACCCTTAAAAACGACAAGGGAGATGTTATTGACACATCAAAAGACATGGGGCCATTAGAATACATTCATGGTTATGGTAACCTTATTCCGGGTTTAGAAAAAGAGCTTGAAGGGAAAAAGGCCGGGGACAAATTGACTGTTTCAATTAAGCCAGAAGATGCTTATGGTGAAGTTTCTGAAGAACTTATTATTGAAGTTCCAAGAGCAAATTTTGAAGTTGATGCTCCAATTGAGGTTGGTATGCAATTTGAAGCAGGTCCTCGCATTGTTACCGTTACTAAGGTTGAAGGCGACACTATAACTATTGATGGGAACCATGAACTTGCAGGGCAAACACTTCATTTTGAAGTAAGTATTGATGCTGTTAGAGAGGCTTCAAAAGATGAGATTCAAGAAATGCTTTCACCATCAGGTGGATGCGGATGTGGTAGTAGCGGTTCTGACGGTGGATGTGCTCCATCTGACTGTTCAAGTTGTGGCGGCGGATGTGGTAGTCACTAAGTAGCCAATTAGGTTTAGTATAAAGAGCATGTCTATTGTTTTACATAGACATGCTTTTTTTTAGTATTTCTAGTGTTATTTCTTGTGGGCTTAGGCTTTTTGTTTCTATTTTTGTGTCTGCAATGGACTCATATTCTTTACTTCTTTTTTCATACTGTTTATAAAAAATTTTTCTCATTTCCTCTTCATTTTGAAGATCTGCATGGCCAAAAGTTGCAGGGATGCTGTTAGTTTTTTTTGTGTTTATCAAAATGCGCTCAAAAGCCACATGGTTTGGGACTTCGAGGTATACAAAGTAACCTGTTTCATGCAAAAGTTCTATTGCTTGTACATTATCGCAAATGCCTCCTCCTACCGCAACAACAGCTTTTATACCATTTTTTCCTTCTATGAGATTTTTAGATGCTTCTACAAAAAAACTGCATGCCTCTGCTTCTGCCTTATGGAAAGCGTCTACTCCTTCGCTTGAGTACAACTCTCTGCAAGTTTTTCCTGTTTGTTTTTCAATTATGTGGTCGATATCAAAAAAGGGGAGGCTGAGTTTTTCTGCTAGTAGGGTACCTGTTGTTGTTTTCCCAGAGTGTTTAACACCTATTAACACGATGCACTTGTTCATATGTATACTATAATATAATTTATTTTTTTTGGATAGTACTTTATTGCAATAAAGGGATAATTAGGGTATTATAAAACTATGAGTTTATTTTTATCGCTTGCAGCTTGTTTTATTCCTCTTATTGCCGGAATTACTCTTTGTCTTATCTTTGTTAAAGATTTTAAAATACTGTATGCAATTCAAGCTTTGGTGTTTGGGTTGGCTGCTGTAATAATGATTATACTTGTTAGAACATTTATTAGTGATGTTGCTGAAAGAATCCCTTTTACCTTGCAAGGCTATTTGGGAGTTCTTGTATCGGTTATTTTATTTGCTTTTGTAGAAGAATTTGTGAAAATGGTTTTTATTGTGTTTTTTTCAAAAAAAATAGAAACTTTAAAAAACTTTATGCTTATTAGTTTGCTTTTTGGATGTACGGTAGGTTCATTTGAGACACTTATGTATCTTGTAACCGGTTTTGCCGATACTGTGCCACGCTTGTTTACTGCCGTGGTTGTGCATACACTTTGCGCTTCGTTGTCGGGCTTATTTGCATGGGCTATGAGGCATAAATTTAGTTTTTTTAGGGCTTTTTGGATGTCATTTTTATTACATGGTGTTTATAACTTTTTTGCCTCTCAAACATCATTTTTGTGGTGGTTTTCGATTGTAACTATTTTATTTATTGTATTTAAGTGTAGAATTTACTATTCTTTATTGCACGAAAAAGAGAGTGGTATTGCTCACCTATCTTGACGAAAGGTTTTGTTTTGTGGTATACTTCTGAAGTAGCAATTGCTACAACGTAATCGGGCCTATAGCTCAGTTGGTTAGAGCAACGGACTCATAACCCGTTGGTCCTTGGTTCAAGTCCAAGTGGGCCCATAAATAAGAAAAGCTAAGTTATTATTATATAATGATTTAGCTTTTTTTGTGTTTAAATGAAAATGAGATGAGAACAAACTACCTGAAAATTTCAAACACACGCGAGGATTCGCATATAGCCATTTAAAACGTATAAGTAATGTTTCAATACCATTTACCTTGTTTTGACATCTAAAATATACGCCTATGCTTCTCTCAGGGAATATTTTTGGCATGATTGTCAAGTTGTTTTGTTTCGATATGACCTGAGAGGCGAATAACGGCAAAATGAGCAGCGCAGTGTAAAAACCTCCAGTGCACTTAATTTCTTTTAAGTGTGCTTTTTGCACTAAAAATACCTCTTTTCTTAGTTTTTCCTTTATTTGGTGCTGCTTTTAGGGGCACGGGGAAAAGTGTACTTACACAAGCGAACTGTAGATTTTTGACTACATGTGTGGTATTATTATATAAGCAGAGGTTATTTAGATAACTTTTAGCTTGATTATGTCGCTTGCACAGCGAGAAATTTATTTTAGGTGAAGGAGAATGAATTTGAAAATTGTTGCATTTCTTCGTGGGGTAACACCTGTTGGGAAAAATAAAATACCCAAAATGAGTTATGTTGTGCAAATTCTTACAGAAAT
>CAYJJW010000215.1:0-2892 GCA_964370555.1 uncultured Treponemataceae bacterium
TAAATGTTGGTTGTGTTACCATTAACATTGGACCCGGTTGAATATTGTGAACCATAAAAGCACCAAGCAAGATAGCAGCAGGAGGAGAACCAGGAACTGCTAAAGTTAATAGAGGAATAGTTGCACCACCGATAGCGGCATTGTTACCAACTTCGGGTGAAATAATAGCTTCGTAGCATTCACCTGTGCCATACTTATCTTTTTGCTTACTACTTTTTTTAACTGTATCGTATGCAATCCATGCAGCAACGTCTTCACCGACCCCTGGAAGAGCACCAACACCAACACCAACTAACGATGCTTTAATAATTGCGCCTAGGTTTTTAAAAGCAATGGCAAATGAGTTAATTTTTTCATGTTTTGAATCTTTAAGACTTCTAACCTCTAAAGGCTCATTGTTTTTTGCTAAAGCTTTAATAACTTCTGGAATGGCGTAAAACCCAATCATAGCAGGAATCATTTGAATACCTCCAAGGAGGTTCATGTTTCCGTACCAAAATCGAGGAGCACTTAAAATCTGATCAAGACCAATACAAGTAACTAATAAACCAAGTAATCCTGCAATCCAGCCTTTTAATGTAATGTCAGCTTTTACAATTGAACCACACATTAAGATGCCGAATATTGCCAATAAGAAATATTCTGCAGATGCAAAACGAAGGGCAATATCTGTCATTGGTTTTGCAATTAACGTAAGGGCTAGAACTCCGATAAACGTACCGATAACAGAAGCTGCTCGAGTAACTTTAATAGCTACTTCGGCTCTACCTTGCTTTGCAAAAATATTACCTTCTAAAGCAGTTGCAGCAGCTGATGCTGTTCCCGGAATATTAAGAAGGATAGCAGACATTGATCCACCATAAATACCACCAACATAAATACCCATAAGTACTGAAAATGCTAGTGTAGGTTCAATTTTGTATGTTAAACCTGTTAATAACGCAATACCCATAGTAGCGGTAAGGCCGGGTAAAGCTCCAATAATAACACCAAGTGTTGTTGACCCAAATAGAATTACAATTGCCACAGGGTCTGTTAGAATTTTAAATAATTCTATAAATAAACTTGCTAATGCATCCATCTACAGACCTCCTTATGGTAATGGAATAAGAGCACCTTTGTTAAACATAAATGCAATAACAAAAGAAGCTACAAATGCCACAATAAACGAAATAATTATATTTTTCTTTGTTCTTTCACGTTGAAATATAATTGCCATAGCCGAAATGTATATAAAGGTTGCAATCATAAAAGGGAAACCTTGAAATACATACGGAATAATATTTAAAAATGCTCTACAAAAAGGAATGAGAGCATAAATATACACAGCCAACAATCCTGCTACAATTACAAATGTGCAGAATTCTCTATTATTTTTTAAACTCTTAATATTTTCTTTTGTGATAAAGTCAAAACGAGCACCATCTTTTAGTGCTACAACTAATAACGCAATGCCTGCAACTAAAATTAAAACACCAACCAACGCAGGGAAAAGGGCTGCAGATTGATACCATTTTTCTACTAATTCAGCAGTTTCTTCTACTGAAACTTCTTTCTTTCCAAAAGGGTTATAAAAAAGATTTCTACACTGAAACAAAAACCAAATTGAACCTATAATAAGCAAAATACTTGTTACAAGGTCAAATCTTCTAACAACTTTCTTGTCCATTTTTCCTCCTATAAAAAGACATGGAAAAAACTTCCGTTTTTGAACATGGCTTTTTTCAAGCCGTTTTTGAGCACAGCGTAAAAAACGGCATTAAATACTGAGCTTGCTACGCAAACTACTGAATGAATGTTAAGGCACCATTTGTGCCGAGGCATTCATTACACCTCACATCAACTATCTTTTTTACAAGACAAAAAAATAATCGAGTCTAGCATTATGCCAAACTCGATAATGAAAATGCCACGAATGGCATTTTCTTACTCACTAGGGACGTTCAATTCCTCTATCAGCTGGGCTGTAGATTGTTAAACCTAAGTCATAAAGTACCCAACAAAGTGATTTTTCTGAACCCATAGCCATTGCTTTTGCTTCTTCACCTGTAAGAGCAAAAATTTCAGCTTCTTGGATTGCAGCATATTCTTTAATTGCATCTGTTTTCATAACAGCTTCGAAAGCTGTTGTTAATTCTGCAATAACGTCAGCTGGTGTATCTGAAGGTACTTTGAAACCTAACCATTGGCGTAGTGGGAAGTATGCAGCTAATTCAGGAAGAGCATCTGTTACAGCTGGAACATCACCGTAAGGTGCTGTGTCCATGTTTGCAAGAGCAATGAATTGACCTGAAGCTAGGTAATCTTTTACTTCACCAGCAGATGCAACTACGATAGAAGCGTCTACACCACCTGCAACAGCTTTAATAGCATCAGCAGATCCTGGGAAAGATACGAAAGTAAAACCTTGGTTTCCGTAAGCTGGTTCAATTAATAATGAAGAAAGAGCGAACCATAGACCACCTGAAGTACCAGCAACGTTTAGAGATTCTTTGTCACCGTAAGCAACAAGGTCATCCATTGTTTCGATACCTAAGTCAGCTGCGATTTCTGCATTCATACATACAAGACCAGGTGATCCAGCTGCGATAAAGTATTCGTAATCTTTAGCTGTTCTGTCAATAGGAGTCATTACAGGAATTGTAAGTGGAGTTTCACTTGTTCCAGTTAATGTGTAACCATCGTGTGCTGCTTTCCAAGCTGTATCAACACCTACTGAACCTGCTGATCCACCAGTTACGTTTGTAGGAGTTACGTTAACGCCTAATTCTTCAGCAAGACCTGCACCTACAGCGCGAGCCCAAACGTCTGTTCCACCACCTGCACCAAATGGAATAATCATTGTGATGTCACGTGCTGGGTAAGCTTCTTCTGAACCGCCACCTGCGAATA
>CAYJJW010000216.1:0-2885 GCA_964370555.1 uncultured Treponemataceae bacterium
GAACGAATGTGAGGAAAAGACGACACGATGTCGTCGACAGCAATCGTAGGCGGGCAGGAAGGAGAAAACACGAAGTTTTCGACTGTATGCCGAATCCCCCTCTCTCCGCCAGCCCTTTTTAGGGCTTTTTTTATTGTCTTATCATTTATGACCATTGAGTATGAGAGAGGTTTGCGTAGACTATGTGTAGACATTTTTTTGTAATTGTCAGGGAATTCGAAAAAAAAGGTCATTTGATTTTTCAAATGACCTTTCCTATATTACTTAGATTGTTATTAATTCATAATCTTGTTTACCAAACCCAAGTTTTTCAGCATGTTCTAATTGTGGCTTCCAGTTTGTGGTTGGATGAAGGTCACAGAAGTGATCTCCGTGAGAAAGCTCTCTGTCATTCATAATTGTATCTCTTAGAAGGGGTTGAGCATTTGCTGCATCTGCACATGCTGCATCTAATGCTACTGGATCGAAAGAGGCAAACATACCAACGTCTCCAATAATTGGGGCATCATTTTCTGCGTGACAATCGCAATATGGGGAAACATCCATTAATAGTGAAATATGAAAGTGAGGTCTGTCATGTAATACTGCGCATGTATATTCTGCCATTTTTTTACATAGAATCTCATTTGATTCATCCCATTTAGTTGATATTGCATCTGTAGGGCACATACCAATACAACGTCCACAGCCTACACAAATGTCATGGTTTATAGCTGCTTTTGGTGAAAATGAAATTGCGCCGTGGGCACATTGCTTTGCACACTTTTTACAAGTGATACAAGCTTCAGGTGTTACAGAAGGTTTTCCAGAGTTATGCATTTCACATTTTCCGGCTCTGCTTCCGCAACCCATTCCAAGATTTTTTATTGTTCCGCCAAAACCTGTTCCTTCGTGAGCTTTAAAGTGGGTTAGAGAAAGTACAATATCGGCATCCATAATAGCTCGACCAATTTTTGCTTCTTTTACAAATTCTCCGTTTGGAACTGGTACATATGCTTCATCGGTACCTTTTAAACCGTCGGCAATGATTACATGGCATCCTGTTGAAAAAGGACTGTAACCATTTTCGTATGCTGCTTCAATATGGTCTAGCGCGTTTTTTCTTCTACCAACATAGAGGGTGTTACAGTCTGTTAAAAATACTTTTCCACCTAGATTTTTTACCATATCTACTACTGTTTTTGCATAGTTAGGGCGGAGATATGCTAAATTCCCTGGTTCTCCAAAGTGAATTTTAATTGCAGTGAATTTGTTTTTAAAATCAATGTTTTCAATTCCTGCCTTTTTTATGAGGCGTGTTAATTTTTGTTGTAAATTTTCTTCTGCAGTTGCTCTGAAATTTGTAAAGTACACTTTTGATTTATCTGCCATGGTAACTCCTATTACTTTTTTGTCTTAGTACTAGTATAGTTGATTTTTGGAGAAAAAACAAGATGGGGGATTTGCTTTTATTTTTTACTTATATCGTCTATTATTAGTTGTATGTGTGCAACTTGTTCTTCCGTTAAATTTGAAACTTCTATATATTTTCTATCATCTAAACCGAGTAAGTAGTCTGTAGAAACAGAAAAATAATTTGCAATACGCATTAATACTTCTACCGATGGTTGAATATTATCGTTTTCCCAGTTTGACACACTTTGCTTTGATGCATAAATTTTTTTTGCAAATTCTTTTTGATTTATTCCACGAGATTCTCGTAATGCTCTTAACCTTTCATTTAACATATTTCACCTGTCCAATATTACAATACTATTGTACAATAATACTTGACCTAAGAATAATTTTGTGATATTAGCATCGTTGGCTTTTATGGGGTGTGAAGACCCTGTGAGTGAAACACAAAAAGAAGGTCTGGCAGATTCTTTTCAAGCGGGAGTATACGTAAGTGTAAATAATCCAAATGAAAGATACGTATTTCAAGATAATGGTAATTGGACTGTTTTCTATGCATATGAAGATGAAAATGGAGTACTGCAGCCTGGCACTGATGGTGGAACATGGAAAGCAGCGGGGGATTATATCGTAATAACTGTAACAGGTGAAAGTGAATCTCATTCTTTACAATTATTGACTCCAACAAGCTTTACCAGCGGAGATACTCTGTTTGAACTTCAATAGGATTAGGTGTATCGTAGATAATTTATAAACTTTTCTAGAGTAAAAAAAAAGGAATCTTGGTACTCAAGATTCCTTTTTTATTTGTGTAATTCTAATTTTTAAGTTTTAGAAAGCGTAGCGATATGTTACAGCTGCTAAAAAGTTGTCGTGAAACCATTCATCGTACATTTGAGAACCCACTGACGGTTCTTTGATAGGATTAGTTAGGTTGATGTTGTACTGTGCACGTAAGCCAACATAGTGGTTTGCTCCGAAACGGAATTCTTGCCCTAAAGCAACAGGAATATCGAAGTTAATAGCATTCGCATCTACGATTTTTGTTGTATCTAAGTTTTCATCTTGAGTAAAGATGTAACCATCTTCGCCTACTATATTGATACCCACCTGTGCACCTGTTGCAAAATAAGTAATACCTCCGATAGACCCCATATCATATTCTGTTTGTACACGAGCTAAAACAGGAATGTATAGTTCTCCTCTCGCCATAGAAACAGAGTATTCGGTTGCTCCGCTTCCTGTTGTATACACTTCACCTGCACCTACAAAACCTATTCCTGTTTCAAGTGCAAATAATGGTGTAATACCAATAAGAGCATCAATACCTGCAGTGTATGCCATATTAAATTCTTCTGCAGTATCGGGTATATTTTTCACCGTATCTGTATAGTCTGCACCTCGTAACATAGATAATCCTAATCCTGCTCTCCCACCAATTGAAAAATCAACTGCAAACATTGCACTTACCATGCAAAGAACTACCACTA
>CAYJJW010000217.1:0-2884 GCA_964370555.1 uncultured Treponemataceae bacterium
GCGGTGCTTTTTTTATATCACCATTTAAAATAAAAAAAGTCACCGAATGGCGACTAACTACCTATACGTGCGAAAAGAAGTTGTCCGATGTAAAACAAAAAGAAGTAAAACAATGGAACAACCTCTCCACCTATTATTATAGCACACATTCCTATGATGTCAAGAAAAAGTTTTAAAAAAAATATTTTTTTTAAAACTTTTTTTACTATTTATAGTATTATGGTATAAAATAGTAATATTAGGAGATAATTATATGACATTAAAAACCCCCTCTCAATCCAAAGAGTTTAGAAAATCACTTGATGACGAGTTACGTCAAAATAGAAGTTCATTTATAGTTTTTAGTATTTTACGCTTTATTGTAATTGCAACGATGGTTCGACAGTTCTTTTTAGCTAATTATGAAAGTGTATTCTTTTGTTTATTAACCTTAGTTCTTTTTTATATTCCAAGTTGGATAAAAATGAAAGCATCCATTTATTTACCACCTGCGCTCGAAATTACTATTTTCTGCTTTATTTTTGCAGCAGAAATTTTAGGAGAAATAAATGCTTTTTATGTGTTAATTCCCGGATGGGATACCATGCTTCATACGCTTAATGGCTTTTTAGCAGCCGCAGTAGGATTTTCGCTTGTAGTTATTCTTAACAATAACGAAAAATTAAACTTTGAACTTTCGCCTGTTTTTATGGCATTAACGGCATTTTGTTTTTCTATGACTGTTGCAGTGGTATGGGAGTTTTTTGAGTTTGGAATGGATGTTTTCTTTTATACTGATATGCAAAAAGACATGGTTATTCATACAATTAATACTGTTACGCTCGATGAAACGCTGTCCAATAAAGTAGTGAGCATAAACAATATTAGCGAAGTGCTTATAAATGGCGAAGATTTAGGTCTTGGCGGTTATCTCGATATTGGACTTTTTGATACCATGAAAGACATGATTGTAAACTTTATAGGAGCTGTTATCTTTTCTGCGTGTGGATATTTTTACACAAAGTCAAAAGGTTACAAGCGTACCATTGCCCAAAATTTTGTTCCTACTCGAAAAAGCATGGAAGAACGTTAAAATTGGTGTAAATTTTTCATAAAGTTACTAAAAGTAACTTAGTATAATATTGACTTTAAATTACTTATTGTCTATACTCTCCTTATATCAATCGTTAAGGAGATTTAGGTATGAAAGTAAAAATTGTATGCGTAGCACTATTGGCACTTTGTGCGTTAGTGTTTGTTGGTTGCCAAACATCAGGCAAAATGAAGTCAGATAGACATGATGACACGATGCATTCAAACAATATTGATAAAGCACTAATGCTTATTAATAGTTTTGAAACAGGTGACACACGAGTTGCCGAAAAAGTTCTCACAAAAGATTATATTCAACATAATCTTGCTTATCCAACTGGGCGTGATGCTTTTATAAAAGCTGTTGAAGATTTAGCTCAAGCTCCTGTAAAAACAACGGTTACAAATGCACGAGCTTTCCAAGATGGAGACTTTGTATTCTTGCATTCAATTTATAATTTTGCAGGAACAGGAGACATGGTGGCCTTTGATATTTTCCGTTTTGAAGAAGGCAAAATTGCAGAGCACTGGGATAATCTTCAAGCTCTTGCACCGCCTAACCCTTCTGGAAGAACACAAGCCGACGGCCCAACAATGGCTACAGACCTTGATAAAACAGAGGAAAACAAAAAACTAATCGAAAACTTTCTATACGATGTTGTTCAAGGGAACAATCTTGAAAAAGCACCAATGTATTTTAATGGAGATGAATACATTCAACACAATTCACAAATTGGGGACGGTGTAATGAGTTTTAATAAAGCTTTTGCAGCACTTGCCGCAGAAGGAATGGCAATAAAATTTGATACTGTTCATTTAGTATTGGCAGAAGGAAACTTTGTTCTTGCAGTGAGCGAAGGAACCTATGGCGATGTTCCAACTGCATACTATGATTTATTTAGAGTAGAAAATGGCAAAGTTGCAGAACACTGGGATGTAATAGAACCTATTGCCGATAAATCTACTTGGGCAAATGATAACGGAAAGTTTTAAATAAAAATAAGTGACGTATAAAAATGGGGTGCTACAAAAGTGTAGTACCCTATTTTTTTCAGAATGGAATATCTAAAAAAACTACAATATCTTCTTTATTTTTTCAACATATTCCATGCCTTCATCATAATCATAGGCTTCAATGCTTATTTTTATGCCGTTAAGATACTCTGAAAAAGGTTCTTCCCATTCATAGGTGCAAAGTTCATTTAAAATACTTTCAATTTCAGGCAAATCAACACAATCAATTGCTTCTGCTAAAGGATTAATTTTTTCTTTAATTAAAGATGTTTTTCCTTCGCCATTACTTTTTTGTACTTCTTGTCGTTCGGCTAAGTATTCTTGTAGTGCACTGATGAGTTTATGAAAGTCTGTTAAAAACTCTTCTACATTATCGTCAATAAAAATCCAATCTTCATTACTGCTCGCATTTTCAAGTGCAAATGCCTTGGACGATAAATCTAAAGCTCCAATAGAGGCAGAGGCACTTTTAATAGCATGAACTTCTGTTTTAAAGGCAACTAAATCTCTACTCATGTGCAGTGTTCTAATAAATGAGTGTTTTTTTAATCCGTCAGTATAGTACGTACCCAAAATATCTAAATAGCTTTCGTAGTTTCCGCCTATGGATTGTATTCCTTTGGCAATGTCAATTCCTGCTATTTCGCCATATTCTTGGGTATGTTTTTTTATTTCTTCATTTTCATCAATTGGAATTTGCATTTCTTCCGGTAGCCACTTCGCAAGAATAGTATTAAGCTTCCTCATTTCAATTGGTTTTTCAAGGAAGTCATTCATGCCTTCTTTTATAAAAAGGTCA
>CAYJJW010000218.1:0-2853 GCA_964370555.1 uncultured Treponemataceae bacterium
CTATGAAAAGAATATGGGTTGTGTCTATTGCACCTTGGCGAGTATTTACCGTTGATCCTTCAACAATAGGAAGAATGTCACGTTGAACACCCTCCCTTGAAACTCCACCATCACGGCCTGAGTTAGCAACTGCAATTTTATCAATTTCGTCAATAAAAACAATACCACTTTGCTCTACCCTGTCTTTTGCAATATCAGCAATTTTATCGGGGTCTATCATTCTATCAAGATGTTCTTCGGTAAGAATTTCTCTTGCCTCTGCAATTGTTACCATTTTCTTTTTGCTTTTTGGCCCACCCATCATTGAAAGTGCATCTTGTAAGGCACCACCAATATCAGAAGACCCAACACCTACAACTAATTCCATTGGTGCATTTGGAGCTTTTTTTTGAATAGTAACTTCAACTTCACGTTCTTCTAATACACCTTCTCTAAGCATTGTTCTTAGCTTTTCTCTAGAACTTGAAAGATGGGCATCTTGGGCTTTTTTTTCTTCATCACTCATTTGAGGTGTATTTGAAGGTTCTTCTTTAGAGGCTGCAGCAGGATTTCCAAAAATATTCATAGGTAAAAAGCCTCCAAATGATGGATCTTTTTGGCTGTCCTTTTCACCTTTTTTCCCACTTCCAGGTAAGAGTAAGTCGAGTAAATCTTCCTCTACATATTTTGCAGCTTCAGTTTTAAGTTGTTCTTGCATTTCATCTTTAACCATTTTAAAGCCGACTGTCATGAGGTCTCTAATCATAGATTCAACATCGCGCCCAACATACCCAACTTCGGTATACTTTGTAGCTTCAACTTTTATAAAAGGAGCTTTACAAAGTTTAGCTAAACGACGCGCAATTTCTGTTTTACCAACCCCAGTAGGGCCAATCATTAAAATATTTTTAGGCGCAATTTCATCTCGAACTTCATCGGCTAAGGTTAAGCGCCTTGTCCTATTTCGAAGCGCAACCGCAACCGATTTTTTTGCTTTTTTTTGCCCAATAATGTAGGTATCAAGTTCTTTTACAATTTGTTTAGGTGTTAAGGCGTTTTTTAATGCATCAATCATGATAACTCCAGTGCAGTAACATTGGTATTTGTATAAATACAAATATCTCCTGCAATTTTTAAACTTTTTTTAGCTATTTCTAAAGCACTTAGATCGGATGATTCCATGTAGGCAAGGGCAGCAGAATATGCGTAGTTACCACCTGAGCCAATTGCTAACACATCGCCTTCGGGTTCAATTACATCCCCAGTGCCCGAAATAAGTAGAATTTTATCTTTATTTGCTACAAGTAATAAAGCTTCTAAATTTCGAAGGGCTTTATCTGTTCTCCAAATTTTTGCAAGCTCTACGGCACTTCTGGTAATATCGCCTGCATATTCTTGTAGTTTCATTTCAAACTTATCAAACAAATTAAAAGCATCTGCTGTTGCGCCTGCAAAACCGGTAAGCACTTTACCGTCATATATTGTTCGAACCTTTTTTGCATTTCCTTTTACAATGGTATTTCCCATAGAAACTTGACCATCACCTGCCATTGCAACTTTTCCATTTTTTCTAACGGCAATAACCGTAGTACTTCTTATTTTCTCTTTCACTTTGTTTCCTTTTTATTAAAAAATTTATCCACAGATTACACAGATTTTTACTGTAATTATCATCCCACTGTCCACTCTCACAATTAGTAACTAGTACTTAGTAATTCGTAATTATCCATGTGGATGCGCTTGTTTATATAACTTCCTCAGTGACTCAGAAGTTACATGCGTATACCGTTGTGTCGTTGAAATACTTGCATGCCCAAGCATTTCTTGAACACTTCTAATGTCTGCTCCCTCCGTAATCATTGTAGTTGCAAAACTATGGCGAAAAACGTGTGGGTGAACATGCTTATTAGTCCCCTCCATAGAAGAATAACGGCTTATTATAAAGCGAATTCCCCTTGCGGTGAGTTCTGTTCCATTTTGATTAATAAAGAGCCTATTTGTACCCTTGAGCGCTTTATCATCTTTTTTTAATGATAGGAGCTTTGCACTTCGTTCAATAAGATACCATTCCAACGCAGTAGTAGCTTCTTTTGAAAAAAATACTCGCCTATCTTTTTTACCCTTACCGGTAACAATGGCAGAATCATTTTTTGCAGATATATCTGAAAGTACAATTCCTTCTATTTCCGATACACGACAACCCGATGAATACAACATTTCAAACAAGGCCCTGTCTCTTGAAGCCCATAGGAGGTTTCGCTTACTTGGAAACTCACAAAGCGTTGTTGCTTCAGAGTTACTCATATAATGAGGAACCCTTATTGGTTGTTTAACTGTTTTTAGCTCCAAAGCTACATTGCTATTAATATAATTAAATCTCGCCAAATAGGCAAATAAATTTCTTGTTGCTGCAATAAACCTGTTTATACTTGCTGGTGACTTTTTTTCTTTTGAAAGCATTGCTATACACGAGCGTAAATCTCTTAAACGTACATCTGTTATCATACCGCCATCAAAACTACAATTCTTGTTTAATAATTCTGCTAACTTGTATAAATCACGCTTGTACGCATTAACAGAATTATCGGATAAGCCTCTTACACCGCTTTGATATGCTAAAAACTCATCAACATAGTCTAAAAGAGTACTATTCATGTGCATTATTCGGCATTTTCAATAACGATGGTTTCTTCTTCTTCGCCTGCAGTATGTAAGTAATCACAATCAGGATTTATACATGACTTATAGCTTCCACGTTTTTTATCATACTTTTCAACCATAAAGTGACCACACTTTGGACAATCTGCATTTATAGGCTAAAAGTGGCTTATAAAGTCACATTCAGGATAATTTGTACAACTGTAAAATTCTTTT
>CAYJJW010000219.1:0-2824 GCA_964370555.1 uncultured Treponemataceae bacterium
AGAACTAAAAGAAGGTTTAGGCATTAGCTCAATTGCAGCTACAGTAATTAACTTCTTAGGATTCGAAGCTCCAGCTGATTATGATGATTCTGTATTGGTAATGAAATAACGACATTTTATCATAAAAAAAGCCACTGATTTTTTCAGTGGTTTTTTTTATGGAGATGAGACAATTTTTTATACGTAAATGAATCGTCCGTGATTCAAAAACTTCCGAGTTTTCAGTACCGATGATAAGTGATTAGTTCAAAACTCGCTTAGTTGTGTGTAGCTTCCATGCTACACGACTAATTCACGAAAGTTAGAGTTCATTCCACTCATCTAACTTTCGATGAAGAGTTTTTCGGCCAAGGCCTAGGATATCGGCGGTTTTGGTTTTGTTGCCTTTGTTGCGAGAAAGGTTTTCCATGATAATAATTTTTTCGGCCTCTTCCATGGGGATGCCAACGGGAATTGAAATACTTGCACTTTTATTAGAACTTACAATTGTTGGTGGTAAATCGTCCATGGTTATTATAGTATCAGAGCACATTACAACGGCGCTTTCAACACAGTTTCTAAGCTGGCGAATATTTCCAGGCCAATCAAAGTCATAAAGAACACGTCTTGTTTGAGCATCAAAACCTTCTATATATTTTTCGTTTTCTGTATTAAACTCTGCTAAAAATGTTGAAGCTAAAAGTGGAATATCGTCTTTTCGCATCCGCAAGGGCGGAACTGAAATATTAACAACATTAAGCCTATAGTATAAATCTTCTCTAAAACGCCCTTCTTTAACTTCAGTTTCAAGGTTTCTGTTTGTTGCAGCAATAACCCGTACATCGCAGCTTATAGTTTGCTCTCCTCCAACACGCTCAAACTGCTTTTCTTGAAGTACGCGTAAAATCTTTATTTGAACATTTTGATCAATTTCACCAATTTCATCTAAAAAGATAGTTCCGCCGTTTGCAAGCTCAAATCGTCCTTTTTTTAAACCTGTAGCGCCGGTAAAAGAGCCTTTTTCATGGCCAAAAAGCTCGCTTTCGAGTAAGTTTTCAGATAAGGCTGCACAGTGCACTTTTATAAACGGCTTGTCTTTTCTAGAAGAAAGGTTATGAAGAGCATCTGCAACAAGTTCTTTTCCAACACCTGTTTCTCCTGTAATTAAAACAGATGTTTTTGTATTTGCAGTTTTTTCTATAACCTTTAAAACCTTATCCATTTCAGAGCTTTTTGAAACAATTTTTTCAAAACCTCTATGTTTTTTAACCTCTTCTAAAAGTTCTTTATGCTCTATTTCAAGCTTGGTTCTTGCTAAAGCTCTTTTAATAATAAGCGTAAGTTGATCTAGGTTTACAGGCTTTGTTAAAAAGTCATATGCACCATGTCGCATTGCGTCCACTGCTGAGTCAATACTTCCATGCCCAGTGAGAATAATAACCTTAGTAGATGGATTTTGAGCAATTACGGTAGAAAGCACTTGCTCGCCTCCAACCTCATTCATTCTAAGGTCTGTAATAATTAAATCAATTGCCTCTTTTCTAAAGATTTCTAAGCCAGTTTTACCATCATCGGCAAGAAAAACTGTATAGTCTTCCATTTCTAATGCGGCGGCTAAACCTTCTCGTATATTTTTTTCATCATCTATTACAAGGATTGTTCCGTTCATATTAGACTCCGTTTTTTTTATCATATTCTAAGAGGTGTAACTCTCGCTGTAAGATAGGAAGCGTAATTATAAAATCACTCCCCTTTCCTTCTACAGACTTTATAACAATGTCGCCTGCCATTTCTTTAATTACCTTGTACACAAGCGCTAAGCCAAGCCCTGTGCCCTGTGCCTTTGTTGTATAATACGGCTCAAAAGCCCTGTTAAGCGTTTCTTCACTCATACCAATCCCGGTATCACTAAAGGTAAGCATAAATCTATCATTTGTAACAGTAGTTGAAATAGAAATAGTTCCGCCATTAGGCATTGCTGCAATAGCATTTTGGGCAAGGTTTGCCAAAACTTGTGTAAAAAGTTTTGGATCTACATGAATAAGAGGCGCAAAACTTAAAAAATTAGTTTTAAGCTCTATATTTTTTTCTGCAAGTTCCGGTTCCATAAAGGTAATAAAGCTACTAAGAATTTTTGCAGAATCTACTGCCTCTATTGAAGCCTTTACTGGCCTAACCGCCGATAAAAAATCTACAATAATATTATTTAATCTTTCAATTTCTTCATTTACAACATGTAGATATTTTTCTGCATGTTTTTCGTTTGGTAACATACCGTCACCATCACGAGCTTTTTTTAATGCTTTTTGAATTAATTGAATGTGTATACTTATTGCACCAAGGGGATTTTTAATTTCGTGTGCAACACTTGCAGCAAGATTTGTTAAACCTGCCATGCTTTCCATACGCCGAATAAGCATATCTTGATTTCGTTTATCGGTAATATCATCAATTTGAATTATATACCCCCATAGTTTTTTTGAACGCACAAGGGGATATATACCAACAGTTATAAAACGATTTATACCGTTTGAATCATACAGTAAAAACTCTTCTTCAATGTGATTTTTTTGAATGGTGCTATTTTTTCTCAAAAAATCTGCAATTTGACTATTTTTTATGTGTTCCCACACAGGTGTTTGCCTATTAGTATGATGTACAAGTGGAATGTAGCGACTTGCAGCTTTATTTTTAGATTCTAAATACCATTCATCATTACAAATTAAAAGTCCTGTATGAACTGAGTCTAATACCGCATTTAATGCTTCATTTTCTTCTCGGAGAGAATCAATAAAAGCTTCTACTTGCTCAGGGGTGAGTTTTGATATTTTACCTGAAACTCGCT
>CAYJJW010000220.1:0-2817 GCA_964370555.1 uncultured Treponemataceae bacterium
GACCTGCGGATTCGAAGTCCGACGCTCTATCCAGCTGAGCTACAGAGGCAAAACCATTGCTCCTTTCAAACAACGGTTAGTAATAATACCGTATTTTGAAATCTTTGTCAATCAATATAAAAAATAAATTAATCAGCTACTTTAGGAAGCCAGTTTTCCTCAAATTCATCCAATGGAATTGGCTTACTGTAATAGTAGCCTTGTGCAATATCACACCCAATAGTTCTTAAAAAATCTACTTGAGCCTTCGTTTCAACACCCTCTGCAACAGTCGGAATCCCAAGCCTGTGAGTCATTTGGGCAATGCTTTCTACAATAACCACAGCCCTCTCTGCTTCTTCAGTTTTTGTAAAAAAGCTTCTGTCAAGTTTTATTACATCAACCGGTAAGGTGTGTAATAATCCAAGTGATGAGTAGCCTGTCCCAAAATCGTCCATTGAAAGCGTAAAGCCTCGCTTGTGTAAATCTGCTAATATTTCTCGTAATAAATCTTCTTTATCAAAAAAGATTCCTTCAGTTAACTCAATTTCGATACAATGTTTATCCGCATTATAGCGATTTGCAACTTCCTCAATTTTTCCTGCAAAGTTATCAAAATCTAAATGTCTTCTTGAAAAGTTAACAGAAATTGGAATGCATGGATACCCCTTACTCTTCCACGAAGCAAGTGTTTCACACACCCTTTCTAACATATACATATCTAGATCCACTATAAAGCCATTGTTTTCAAAAAGAGGTATAAAATCATTCGGAAAAATCATATTTCCGTCTTTTTCTTGCCATCGAACCAAAGCCTCTGCACCAACAACTTTTCCATCTTGTAAACAACACTTAGGTTGAAGATAAACCTTAAAGTCTTTATTTTTTAATGCATCGCTTTGCTTATTGGTAATCTCAGTTGACTTTAACAAACGAGTTCTAAAATCAGAAGTATAATCAGTAATCGAATCGTTACCATTATGCTTCCCATAGCTATGCGCCAGTAAAACCTTATTGATAATTTCATTTATATCTTCATTATTATCTTCTATTGCGTATCGTCCATATCTATAACTTAAAGAATGTTGTTCAATTTCAGGTACAAACGTTCTAAATACCGCTTCATAATGATGGCGTAATGTTTCTAAATCTTTAAAAAAGTCATAGGTACAAAAAAGCAAAAAGTCATCTTTCTCTATTCTACCTTGCAAAAATAATTTGTGAGTTGCAGTTCTTCCGGTATCAGCAATAGCTTTCAAAACCTTATCACCTACGGTAAAATCATAAAAATCGTTAATTGCTTTAAAGTTCACAATATCAAAGTGAACAATTGTAAACTTTTCAAAAGGATATTTTTTCAAAATTGCAGAAACATCCATTTTAAACTTAGTTAAATTTGCAATTCCGGTTAAACTATCATAGTAGGCTGCCTTTTTTATTGCCTTTCCACTTTGAGTTCTAAGAAAGATAACAAAAATAACCGTTAATACGGTACCTAAAAGCAATTTTAGGTTAAAAGCATTCATTTCACTAAGAATAACAGATACATTTTCATTTAAAACATCATCAGTAATTGAAAGAATAAAAGCCCAACCGGTAAATGCAAGAGGTCTATACTCAAACACTCTCCTTTCACCCCCAAGGTGATAGGTTTCACGGCCTGTTTTACCCTGAATAATACTATTAATAACGTCTTGAGCCTGAATACCATCAGAAAATATTCCTTGCTTTAGTAGTGAAAATATATTTTCACTTGAAACTTCTAAGTTATTTTTAGACTTTGCGATAATAGTACCATAGTCATCAACAATATATGAATAACCCCTATTATCAAAAGTTGGAAACAATAAATCATTTAAATAGTCAATTGGAAACTCAGCGGAAACAAGACCTGCAATTTTTCCATATTCAAATATTGGGGTTGCAATTAATACTATTTTTTCATCACTATATAATGAGTTTTGAGGAATTGAAATAAGTGTTTTTCCCATGAGAATTTCATCAAAAAATGCGTTATTAGTAAAGTCTACGTCCCTACCGTTAGATGCAATTCCTATTTTATTTTCATTAAGGATAGTAATATTTTGAAAATTATAATAGCTTTCAATTACACTTAAATAATCAATTATACTTTCTCTGTCATAACCAAGTACAACTAGTGAATAAGCAATACTTTTTATTGAAGCAATATCGCTTCTAATTTTTGCACTAACGCTTAATTGTTGTTGTGATGCGACCTCACTTAACATAGTAAGTGTTGTTTCTGAAAGTTTTTCCCTTACCCGTGTATTATAAAGATACGCACCATACCCTATATATGAAGTAACAATTGTAATAATAGCTATTGTAATAACCCGTTTTAACGGAAGAGACAGGTGTATTTTTTTTGGGCTATGATTTTTTCTCATCAACATTATAGTACTCTTAATAACAAAATCAGTCAAGTATCAAAATATTACTCTAATAGTAAAATCATTAACCGAATACCTTAAAATAAACTTAAAATTTTACCTATTTTTAAAAAAAAGTATTGAAAAAAATGTGTAAAATCATTAAAATACCGTATGTTAAATACTTTTAAGAATGCCCCCGGCGAAATTGGGGGAAGGCAAGCCGTAATACCGGCTTTAATTATTATTGCTGTCGCTTTGATTGCTTCGAACTTCTTACCCGACAATCCGGCAGAGTTTGGTGTTGCAGTATGTATTCCTGCAATATTCTTAATTGTGTACATCTTTGTAACGAAAAGAATTCTTGAAGCGCTATCTTTGGCCTCTGCAGTAGGTCTTATTATGACTACTGGTACTGGTGGATTGGCTGATTTTAGCACTGTTCTAT
>CAYJJW010000221.1:0-2768 GCA_964370555.1 uncultured Treponemataceae bacterium
GAATACCTGCCTTTGCATTTTTATATCTTATGGGACATTTATCAAAATATAACGCTAATGAAATATAAAGGACACAAACATGAGAAAAGTAGTTATTTATATTGCAATGAGTTTAGATGGCTATGTTGCAGACAAAAATGGTGGCGTAGATTTTTTACAAGGTGATGGATCGGACTCAAACAATATGGGGAGCTTCCCTGAGTTTTTTGAGAATGTGGGAGATGTTATTATGGGTTACACAACCTATAATCAAGTGATAACAGAACTTGCTCCTGATAACTATCCATACACCGGAAAAAAAAGCTATGTGTTTACCAGTAAAAATCTTACAAACACCGATGAAGTTTTTTTTACAAGCCAAAGTGTAGAGGCTCTTATTACAGAGCGCAAGGCAAGTAGCGATGAGGGCCTTATTTGGATAAATGGTGGCTCGTCTATTGTAAACCAAGTACTTAAAGCAAACCTTGCAAACGAAGTAATTGTGTCAATAATTCCAACTATTTTAGGCGGTGGCATTAAGTTATTTCAAGACTCAAGTATTGAGCAAAAGCTTACCTTTAAAGACAGTTCTGTTTCTAATGGTATTGTAGAAGTTCGCTATGAAATGAGGTAGGTTTTTAACAGCGTACACTTTGGGGAAAATAATAAAAAAGAAGATATAATCATAGAGTATTTTAAAATATGGATAGAATGTTACTTTTCTAAGATAGATCTTTATCTTTAGATAGTTTCCTTTGCAAAAGTAGTTTTCATGATTCTATCATTATCTACATCTATGTTCTTACTAAAAACCTTTTTTGATACACTAACATAAAAGATAAGAGCTAACACTAATGCTGAAACATCTGCTATGGGTTGAGCGAAAACTAAACCATCTATTCCAAAGATTGCGTTTAAAATGTATACCATCGGGATATACACAAGTCCTTGCCGACTCACATTTACAATAAGTGATGCGGTGGCAGCTCCTGCAGCTTGCAGTGCATTTGAAAGTACAAAAAGTATACCAAATAGTATGCTGGTGGATAAAAGAATTTTTGAGAATGAGAGCGCATAATCAAAAGCTGCTACATCACTTAAAAATCCACCTACTATTTGTTCTAGACCGATATAGCAACCTATTGTTAAAACACCACTTAATGCAAAGGCAAAAAGAAGTGAGAACTTCATAATTTCATTGTAACGTTTTTTATTTCTAGCACCAATAACATACCCTAAAAGTGGCTGCACACCTTGCCCCAATCCTATACAAAGCATACTTGTAATCATAGTAACTTTCATAGCTATACCTATACCAGCTAAAGCTAAATCTCCATATTTCGCCATTTGTCCATTAAATATCATTTGTGAGATACTCATAAGTATTGTTGAAAGTGATGCAGGAATACCTATGCCTAAAACATTTGAAACAATACCATTTGAAGTAGAAAAATCTTTAAAGTTTGTACTTAATATGGTATTTCCTTTTAGTAGATAAAAGATATAGTAAAGTCCACCACAGATATTTCCTATTACCGTTGCGATCGCTGCACCTTCAACACCCATGCCAAAGCCTAAAATAAAAATGGGATCAAGTACAATATTGACTAAATTACCAATGAGCATACCGAGCATAGATTTTCCTGCTTGACCTTCACCGCGAAGTAAGTTAGAGAAACAGCTTGATATAAGTATAAACGGTCCGCTTAAACAAAGTAGTTGCAAGTAATTTTCAACCATAGACCAAATATCTTCGCTTGCACCAAGGAATCTAAGAATACTATCCATAGCAAAAAACACTATAGCTGATACTACTACGCCAATTACTATACAAGACCAAAAGCAAAATGATGAAATCTTTTTTGCAAGGTCTTTGTTTCCACTTCCTAATGTTCTTGAAAGAAATGATGTACCACCTATACCAAAGATATTTCCTAATGACATAAAAATCAAAAATAAAGGCGTTGCGATTGATACAGCGGCAACTTGTAATGGATCACCTGTTTGTCCCACAAAAAATAAATCTGCCATGTTGTAAATAAGCACCATTATCATTGCAATCATTGCAGGTATAGCATTTGTAAGTATTGCTTTTTTTACAGGCATTGAGTCTATTTTTTCTAATCTGTTATTCATTATTTTTTCTCCATTTTTCTATATCATCCTATTATTAAAAGTTGTTTTCTGCTTTAATTAAAAGTTCTATGAACATATTCTTTTCATCATCTGTAAACCCTGTAAAAAAATCTTTTTCACTTAGTAAGATACTATCTTTAATAAATTCAATTTTTTTAGAACCTGCATCGCATAGCTTTACAATTTTTATCTTACTGTTAATCGAGTAAGTTTCAATAAAGCCCTTGTTTTCAAGCCTGTTCACAATGCCATACGTTGTAGACTGAGCTGAACCAAACTTTTTTTCAATTTCTTTTATTGGCAACTCTTTTTCTTTTGTATCATCTAACCATATAAGCAGTAATCCTTGAGAAAGGCTTAAATCTTCTTCTTTTAATAGATTATTCGCTCTCTTTTCTAAATTAGTACTAATATATTTTATAACCTTACCTAATTTTACTTCCTTCATCAGTGTAACCTCCGATTTAAGTAATTATAGCATGCTATTAACACTTTGTCAATAGCATGCTATAGACAAAGTGTTCAATGTGTAGTACTGTTATAATGAGTTTTTCATATATATTTTTATAAACTCCTTGACAAAAAAATATAATTAGGTTAAAGTAACTATATAAAACTAATTAGTTTTATATAGTTACTTTTTTTTAAGGAGA
>CAYJJW010000222.1:0-2763 GCA_964370555.1 uncultured Treponemataceae bacterium
CTCGAGGTTTTGGAATTTTTGTTAATGAGTAATAAGCTCGTAAAAAATCTATAATTGATTTTTTTACCTTTTCTAGATAAGAAGACTCAATGGTATTATTTTTTATAGCATTAAAATAATACTTAATTTCTGTTATATCTATTAATGTACTTTCAATCTTTTCGTAAAAATCTACACTGTCATCTTTATACTGTATGATGAGGTCTTTATCAAAAAAAAGTGCATCTAAACAAGCGTTCCATTCTTTTAAAACTGTTTCAATTTGTATTTGTATAAAACCAAAAAAATCAATTTCTTGTGCAATATTTGAGTAATACATAATGGGATTTACAAAAAGAGCGTCTGTAACATCTTCAAAAATGTCATTACCAATTAATTCTTTCATTGCACTATTGTTTCGATAGGTAAGCATATACTCAATAGCGCGTTGCTTACAAAAGTCTTTTATTTTTTCATTATCGATTGTAAAATCGGGTCTTATACCATATTGTTTTGAAGCGTTACGAACAATAGTTGAACAGTATGAGTCAAGCGTTTGTATTCGAGAGGTGTGAAAATTTTCTATTGCAAGCTTTGCTCGTTCCCTTTGTATAGAAGTTGACTCATTGCTGTCTGCTATAATTTTTAGGGTATTATAAATACGTTCAAACATTTCGGCAGTTGCTTTTTTTGTAAAGGTGAGTGTTAAAATAGAGTCAACCGGAAAGTTGTGCTCAATTACTAAATGTGCATAACGATAGGCTAAAACACGAGTTTTTCCGGAACCTGCACCTGCTGCAACAATGCAGTTTTCCATTTGTACAACTGCTGCTTGTTGCTCATCATTCAATTCTCTTTGTATTATTGGATGTAAACTCATCGTGTTATGCCCCCAATTGTATAGGTTGTTCTACAAAACTTTCTAATATTACATGAAGAACACGTTTCAAATGTAACAGCATTACCCTTTGGTAAGCATCCCCATTTTTGCGGGTTTAAAAAAAGTTCTAAGTTTTTATCTAGTATAGATTCAACAAAACTTTCTACGCAACGTAATGTTTCTTCCATTGTTGGCTCAAAAGAATAACCTTCTTCGTTATCTCCTAAACGTGTAAGCTTATCTTTTTTTGTACTTGGATTTTCCTTTTTACCTTCCGGTTTAATAACACCTAAGATAGGTGTTACATTTTTTTTGTGTATACTTGTAAAAGCACAACCTGCTACTACGGGTTTACCTTGAAATGCTACTTGTTCATATAGGTGTGTGTACAGTGCAAGCTGAAAATCTTTTAATTCTTTGTTTTTTTGCTTAATACAATTCGATCTTGATGGAGTTTTACCTGTTTTAAAATCGACAATAAATTTTCCACCTTCAAGTATTTTTATTTCATCTTTTTTATTTTTAGGTTCGATTACGGTTTCAGGCACATCTAAAATACAATCAATTTTTCCTCGTATTCTATAGGTATCGTATTCAAGCGTTATATCTTTTTCTATATCTCTAACCGTACTTCCAGCAAAATTAATAGAAAATTCAGTAAAAAACTCAATTAATTTTTGAATGTATGCTTCTTCTTTAGATTTAAAAATTTCAATTGTTAATTCGCTTAAATCTTTTATTTCGCAAGAAGTAGGAAAGTTCACAACAATTTCTTTTGTTTTGCTCGTAATATAGTCAACAATTTCTTTACTGAGAGATCCTGTAATTTCTAAACCAAGTTGTTTGTTTTCATTTTTATATTTTGTAAGAACGTGTTTTAATACTTCATGATAAAAAGTTCCAATGTAGACGTCGTCAAGCAAATTTGTTTCTAAGCTAAAATCCTCAATTCTTAAAACTTTTTCAAAAAGCCATTTTATAGGACATTCAAAAAACTGTTTGAGTGCCGTTGCAGATACATTCACCTTTCCATTTTTTACGACGTTAGTATTAATTACTTCTCTCAAGCTGTCAAGACAAATGTTTTGTTCTCTATCTCTATGAGTATTTGAACTTTGTAGCCAATGTAAAAATCCTTCATTTTGTAGAGAGTGAAGGATTTCAATTGTGTTCTTCTCTTCTAAAAATAAACGCTTTTCATCTCTATAAGCATCTTGCTGTTCAGAAATAAATTCATTATCTTTTAGAGTAACACCTTTTGCTTCAAGTGGCGTAAAAATTTTTTTTGGTGTTAGTGCATTAAAAGGTATTTCAAATCCAGAAAAGCTATTTTGGCTAAATGAAAATATTACATCACTTTCGCTATGCATAGCATAAAGATACACAAAATAATTTGATGTGTTTTCATCAATTATGCCAAGTGCTTTTCTTTTATCTTCTCTCAAAAAAGAAAATGAATTGTTTGTTACCGAAAGAGCATTTTGAGAAGAATCTAAAACAATGTGCTGTTTAAATGGAGTACTAGATGCTAATTTATACGTAAATATATTCACACCATTTTCTTTAGCTTGTATTACATACTCTTTAGACTGCAATTGTTCTATAAAAAACAAAAGAGGATTTTCACATCTAACTGCACTTGGATAACTATTTTCTAAATCAATTAATGTGTTCAGTTCTGAAATGCAGCGGCTCATTATCAAGTTTGTCTCATCTGATACAAATTCCAGGCAAAAAAACTCTTCTCTAAAAACTATATAGTGCTCCATGAGGTAGCTAAAGTTAGTAGATTTTGCAATGTTTGTTACTAATTTTTTTAACTTTATATAAAAATTACGTGCTACTTCTTCGATAGAATAATTTTTAAACGCTTCTAGCCATACATCTTTATTATCATAGCTTAT
>CAYJJW010000223.1:0-2756 GCA_964370555.1 uncultured Treponemataceae bacterium
TCATGCCTGCTGATTACAATTCTGCAAAAAAACTTGTTGAATGTATGGCAAAAGATCATGGCGCAACCTATATTCGCTTTACTCGTGACGCTGTAGAAGGCATTTACGATGAAGACCAAGTATTCGAAATTGGTAAAGCAATTTGCCTAAAAGATGGTAAAGATGTTGCTCTTATTGCAAATGGTGATGTTGTAAGTTTAGCGCTAAAAGCACAAAAAGAATTAGAAGCAAAAGGAATTTCTGCTTCTGTATACGACTTCCACACCATTAAACCTATCGATAAAGATGTTATTTTAAAAGAAATTGAAAAATGCGGAAAAATCGTAACTATTGAAGATCACAATATTTTAAATGGTCTTGGTAGCGCAGTAAGTGAAATTGTTGCAGAAGAAGGAAAAGGTAAGGTAAAACGCATTGGTATCCAAGATTGTTTTGGAGAAAGTGGACCTTATGATGAACTTCTAAAAAAACAAGGCATTACAGTAGAAAAAATTGTAGAAGCTGCAAGTGCTTTAGTTTAAGCTTACTATTCGTAATACCCTTTAAATGGTGCATAAAAGCTATATCGCGAAAAATCGCTGATATAGCTTTTTTTTCTTATTGAATAAAGTTTTTAATCTTACTATAATACTAAAAACGTTACTAAAAGTAACAAAGGTGTGATATATGGAAAAAATGATCCTTTCATTTGGGATAATTATTGTAGGCGTTTTTGTTGGCCAAATATTAAGGGCTTGGCATAATAAAAAAGATGAAAAACTTCAAAGGCAAAGTGAACTAATCATTGAGCGAGTTAGAAAGTTTACATTCTTTGTATTGAATCCCATTGTGCTTATAAATTCATATTGGATAATTGATTTTTCTAATGTTTCAATTTTTATTTTGCCTTTTATATGTGTAATTGTATTGGCACTAAGTGGCGCTATAGGACTCTTTGTTTCAAAAAAATTACAACATTCAAGTGAACAAAAAGCCTCTATGTTTGCAGTTTCTACATTTTCAAATCTTGGAACAATTGGAGGCTTAATTGCATTTTCATTTTTTGGTGAAAAAGCCTATGCAATAGCAGCAATGTTTATTTTCTTTGAATCTTTTTATAACTATTTAGTTTGTTATCCTCTTGTAAAAGCAATAGGAGAAAATGTAAAGGAATCCCGTTCAAAGCTCAAAGACTTCTTAAAAGACCCTTCTATTGTGATATATGTTTCTGCCGTATTTGTAGGAATTGCATTAAATTTTTCTCCTTTTGAACGCCCTCAGTTTATGACACTTTATAATGAAATTGCAATACCTACTGTTTCATTTCTTTTATTAAGCGCTGTTGCATTTAAAATGAATCTCGGTAAAACTAAAACATTTGCAAAAGAGGGAATTACGGTTATACTTATAAAATATGTTTTTGCACCCCTTGTTGCGCTGTCTATCGCGTATGCTTTTGGTTTGCAGAATCTTGAAAATGGTTTAGTTATAAACACTCTTATAATTATGACACTCGTACCATGTGGGTTTAATTCAATTTTAGTGCCTACAATTTATAAGGCAGATAAAGATGTTGCAAATACTGCGTGGATTTTTTCAATGCTTGCCTTAGCAATTGTAGTTCCTTTAGAGTACATTTTTTTCTTTGTTCTATAACAGGTATAAACATAGATAGTGTATAAAAAAGTATATATGTTGAAAATTTGTCTATTATATACTTGTCAAAAGAAAAGTATTCTGATATATTTTGTGAGACTTAATTGTTTTTTTCAATTAATGTTAGTTTCATTTCTAAGGAGAAAAAAATGAAAAAAATTATTATTTTATTGCTCGTTTTAGCAGTATTTGGTGGATCAGTTTTCGCAATTGATGGACAAATGGGTGTTATTAGTAACGTTACAAACGGATCTGCAGGATTAGGTTTTACATGGAAAAATGGTATTGCAAACGATTCAGTGCTTAATCTTAATGTGGGTGGACTTGGTTCAGATGTTTTATCAGTAAATGGTGCATACCATTTTACTTTTATTGACGCTCCTATTGCCGGTATTGATTGGTTTTACTGGAATGTAGAAGCAGGTCCATATGCAGGCGTTACACTTGGTAGTGAAGTTGGTGTTCGAGTCGGTGTTGAAGCTGCTATTGGCCTTTCATTCTACTTAGCTCCTCTTTTTGATGCAAATATCCCACTTGAATTATTCATTCAAGGTGGACCATATCTAGGTGTTGCATTTCCAAGTGCTGATGATAATCCAATTGATTTTTATTCTTTTGCAACAGCAGCAGGTATTCGCTGGGTATTCTAATTTTTTATAATTAGACATAAAAAAAGAGTTTGGCTAAAAAGTCAAACTCTTTTTTTGTATGTATTGTAACTTATTTTGTTAAGTATTCATTAATACTTGCAGCAGCTTTTCTTCCTTCACCCATTGCAAGGATAACAGTAGCAGCACCTAAAACGATGTCACCACCTGCCCATACGTTAGGGTAGGTAGTTTTACCTTCTTCGTCCGCCTTTAAGCGTCCTCTTGAGTCAGATTCTAAGCCAGGAGTAGTCATTTCCATTAGAGGATTTGAACCATTTCCAAGCGCAACAATAAGGGCATCACATGGTACTTCATGTTCACTTCCTTTAATTGCTACAGGGCTTCTTCTTCCAGATTCATCCGGTTCGCCAAGTTCATATGATAATACTTCAACAGCGGTTATTCTTCCGTTTTCGTCTCCAATTGCTTTAATTGGATTTTCTAAGAATCTAAATACTACGCCTTCTTCTT
>CAYJJW010000224.1:0-2733 GCA_964370555.1 uncultured Treponemataceae bacterium
TCTAAAGCCCAGTATCCAATTTTATCTAGTTTTTCACAAATTGGCAACATGTCTTGTGTTGTCATACGTGTTGCGTGCAATGATTGGTGCGCATCTCTAAGCACCAAGTCGGTTAAATGTACTTTAGCCATTAAAATCTCCTATAATTTTCTAAACGACTTTTCACGTAGTGAAAATGTCGGTAAGGTTGCGCTAGCAACCGTCTTTTTGCCGTACGGCTGCTGCGATTGCTGCAATTACTGCATTATTTTGTGCACCTGCAGGAGCAGCTGTTCCTGTTGCACTTTGTTCTTCTTCTTTATCTAGTTTTAATGCTCGTATTAACTTTGAAGAAAGTGAAATACAAATAATTAAAATTACAAGAAAAGAAAAAACAACACCCATACCAAGTAGAGTTAAAATTCCACTCTGACTAAGCATTTCTGTTATTGTCATATAGTAACCTCCTAGGTTAATTTACTAATCGAGATATTCTACTAAATATTGCGAACTTATTCAAGCGACAAATCGAGTATAAATGTAATTTTTATGTTGCAAATTGTAAAAAAAATTTACCCTACAGCCTTACGTAAAACATAACCAATATCTTCTTTTACGGCAAGTGTTCTTACAGAATAATCTTGCGGTATGTAAAAGTTTTCCATATTTAAGCTTATATAAAATGAGTTTTCCCACATGGCATTCATTTGTAAAAATGGATATTTTATAATGCCTGGTGTATTCATTCCAACGCCTAATTCTAAAAACAAGGTGGTAGAATCCTTACAATCATTTAAAAATGTTTCGTATCGTTTTGCAGCCGCTTTCCAGCCATCATCCTCTACAAAGGTGTCATCTTTTCGTAAATTGGTGGTCATTGGTTTGCCACATACGGGACAACAGGGAATAAGCTCTGTTGGTATTTTCATATCATTTTGTTTTTTAACCATTTTTTCTACTATATCTTTATTATCATAAGTTTTGTTATGACATGGAACAGAGCACTGGAAAAGTCCATAATCGCCTTGCGTATAAAACAGTCTATTTTTATCAAAGCCTGTTTTTTGAAAAAGGTGGTCAACATTTGTAGTAAGCACAAAATAATCTTTATCATGTATAAGTTGAAGTAAATCTTTATGTGGTTTTGCTTCTATAGAATCATAGCGATTAATCATAATATGGCGGCTAAAATATGCCCAAAGTTCTTCTAAGGTTTCGTAGGGTTCAAAGGCGGCAGAGTACATATCGCCATAGCCGTATTTTTCTATAAAGTCTGCAAAGTTTTTGGTAAAACGAGGGCCTGAATATGTGTGTCCTGAAGCGGTAGAAAATCCTGCTCCTGCCCCTACTACAATTTTTTTTGACTCATTAATTTTTTCTTTTAAAATAGAAATACTTTCATTAAGATAATTTTCGTTCATATAAGTCTTTATCCTTATCTAAGAATACATTAAAAATTATGTTTAAATCGCTTTTGTTTTCTTTTTGCCATTGCTGTACCGTATCAACTGCAAGCTCGCAAGCATCTTTATTAGGATAGCCAAATACACCGGTACTTAAACAGCAAAATGCTATTGTAGAAAGCTTTTTGTTGTTTGCTTCATTGAGACATGAAAGATAACAATTTCGTAAATCATCGATATTTTCTTTTGATGGATTTTTATTAGAAACAATTGGGCCAACGGTGTGAAAAATATACTTTGATGGAAGATTATACGCATTCGTTACTTTTACATGCCCGTTCGGCTCACTTCCACCTTGCATAAGCTTATTACAATCTAAGCGAACTTGAACTCCCGCTGCAGAATGGATTGCGTTATCGATACATTTATGCAATGGCTGAAAGCATCCTAAAAGAGCAGAATTACAGGCATTAACAATTGCGTCACAATTGAGCCGAGTAATATCTCCTTGCCAAAGAGCTATGTTGTTTTTATAATCGAATTGACTAACATCAACAATTCCTTTTTCGACTGTTTGAGTCCACAAAAAGGAATCTTGTAGTTTTAAAAATTCATCTGATATTGGATTTGGTTCTCTAAGATTACATAAGGCTTGAAATACATTACATCTATTTTCAAACAGTGCATCGTAGTCAGATATTTTTGCTTGTTCTAAAAGAAGGGTATCAAGCAGAGCATTAAGCGCTGTATTTTTTTCATCTGCTGTAGTTAAAACTTGAGGTCGTACCATACTATAATGATACTACGAAAGTTGGAATAAAGCTAGTGCAATAGTTACGAATTACTAATTTTTAATTATGAATTATTGGTAAAATGAGCTACAAGATTCTTCCTGTAGCTCATCAGTAAGCAGAGTCAGAATGACATTACTACACTCTAACAGAAAACTAAAACTGAATAACAAACTATGCTTAATTAGTACCTAATAATTCGTAACTGGTAATTAATTAAAAACTACTGCTTTCATTGCTGTCATGTAGCCACGAAGTTTTTTACCAACAATTTCTACAGGGTGGTTTCTAATTTCTTCATTAACGGCTACTAACTGTGCGTTAGATACTGAATTGTCGCTGCAGCAGAGGCCTTTTCCAATAATGTCGGTGTCAACTTTTTTCATAAAGTCGGCTAACAATGGGCGGCATGCGTTATCGAATAGGTAGCATCCGTATTCTGCTGTGTCAGAAATAACCTTGTTCATTTCGTATAGTTTTTTGCGGCTAATGGTGTTTGCAATGAGCGGAGTTTCGTGTAAGCTTTCATAGTATGCACTTTCTGCTTTAATTCCTGCATC
>CAYJJW010000225.1:0-2703 GCA_964370555.1 uncultured Treponemataceae bacterium
AGAATTATTTTTTTTACGGACAGGACGACAGCAACGAAGCCTGACTCGTATTTTCAAGTTTATTCTGCGCTTTTTTCTTCAGCGTCAGTTGCAGGAGCTTCAACTACTGCTTCTGCAGGAGCCGGAGCTTCTTCTGTTTTTGGCTCTTCTACTGCAGGAGCAGGAGCGCCACCGGATGCTTGTAGCTTGTCCACGTAAGCTTGCAAAGTTGCTGCAAGTTTTTGTACTGGAGCATTGATTGTAGAAGCAATCATAGCCACAAGTTGTTTTTTGCCAGGAAGCTTTGAGAATGCTTCAATTTTTGCTGCATCGTATACTTCTTTTTCAAGCAAAGCACCTTTTACTTCAAGTACTGGTGCTTCCTTTTTGAAATCAAAAAGAACTTTTGCAACTTCGTTTGCATCTTCTGTTCCTAAAATAATTGCTGTAGGGCCTTTTAAATAATCAGCCACTGTGTCTATTTGCATTTCTTCAAAAGCAACACGTGCATAGTTATTTTTTACAACCTTTAACACAGCATTTTTTGCAGTAAGTTGTTTTCTTAAAGTAGTAATTTGCTCTACTGTTAAACCACGGTAATCTGCAAAAATAAAATCGTTGTATCCTTCAAAAACCGCCTTAGTTTCTGCGATTGCAGTTACCTTAGCAGGTTGAAGTTGTTTTGCTCTAATCGCCATATTACCCTTCCTTATGCTCAACCCAAACACCGGGTCCCATTGTTGAATTTACTGAAACAGATTGAACATATCCTGCTTTTGCATCAGAAGGTTTTTTTCGTTCAATTTCAGCCATAAGAGCTGTAATATTTTCAGCAACCTGAGCACTGTTCATTGAAACCTTACCAACAGCCATGTGCACAACACCTGTTTTATCAGCACGATATTCAACGCGTCCTTTTTTTAATTCACCGATTGCACCGGCGATATCAGTTGTTACAGTACCTGTTTTAGGATTTGGCATTAAACCACGTCGACCAAGAACCATACCAAGACGTCCAACATCTTTCATCATATCTGGAGTTGAAACTGCAACATCAAAGTCAAGCCATCCGTCTTTTACTTTATTAATGTACTCATCAGCACCTGCATAAGCAGCACCTGCATCCAAAGCTTCTTTAATTCTGTCTTCTTTACAAAAAACTAAAACTTTCTTTTCACCTTTGAATTGATGAGGGAACACTAATGTATCACGAACTGTATGACTTTTTCCTAAACGAAGATTTACGTGAACTTCAACAGTTTCATCAAATTTTGCAAATTTTAATTCTTTTACTAATTCGCAAGCTTTTTCTAAGTCGTATGATTTTGTAACATCATACTTTTTTAGTGATTCACGATATTTTTTTCCATGTTTCATATTATCGCTCCACCTCTACACCCATACTGCGAGCAGTACCGGCAATGATTTTTTTTGCACCATCAATGTCATTTGCACTAATATCAGGCATTTTTTCTTTTGCAATATCTTCAAGCTGAGCCTGAGATAGTTTACCAACCTTATCCATTAATGGATTACTTGCACCTTTAGCAAGACCTAAAGCTTTTTTAATTAAAACTGCTGCAGGTGGAGTCTTTAAGATAAAAGTATATGTTTTATCTTGATAAACAGTAAGAACAACCGGTATAATAAGTCCCGGCTCCATTGATTTAGTTCGATCGTTGAATTGTTGAACGAACTGAGGCGCACTTACACCATGAGGTCCCAAAGCGGGTCCAATTGGTGGCGCAGGCGTCGCTTTCCCAGCGGGACATTGCAACTTTATGACCGCAGTCACCTTTTTCTTTGCCATTATATTCTCCTTACATTGGTGTGATAAAAAAGAAAACTTTTTTACCTAGCGAAAAGCATTTGTCCAACGGACCAACTTTTCTCCCAAAATTTGGCTTTTTATATTTTCTCTACTTGATTTAAGTCAACTTCAACAGGTGTTGCTCGACCGAAAATACCTACAACAACGCGTAGCTTTCCTTTTTCAAGGTTAACATCTTCGATAGCCCCTGAAAAAGATACAAAAGGCCCTTCAATAATTTTAACTTGCTCACCAACTGAAAAACTATGTTTAACACGAGCAGTTTTTTCACCTTTTATATCCCCAACTTTTTGAAGAAGAGCAATCACTTCATCATTAGGAATTGGACGAGGACGCATATTACCACTTGTACCTACAAATGCCGTAACACCCTGTATACGTCTAATCGCAGAACATGTCGACTTCCAATCAATATCTGGAAGCTCCATTTCTATCATCATATACCCGGGGAGAAATTTCTTAGTTACTGAGCGTTTTTTTCCGTCTTTTACTTCAAGTACATCTTCCGTAGGAACTTTTACATCTAATACTATATCAGATGAAAGATCGCCACTTTCAAGCATTGCGCGGATAGTTCGTTCGATTTTTGCCTCATACCCAGAATAGGTATTAAGTATGTACCAACCTTTTGCCATTTCAATTCCTAGAATATAAAGTTATAACCCGCTGCAAATGCATAATCGAGTACACCTAAAAGAATTGCTATCACCGCTGTAGATATCAACACAACCTTCGCTGAAGATAAAACATCATCACGTGTAGGCCATGTAACTTTCTTCAATTCAGCAGCTGACTCTTTGAAAAATTGAATAACTTTCATGCACAGATCCTTTATAAATAAAATACAGGCCAGGAAGGACTCGAACCCTCAACATTCGGTTTTGGAGACCGAC
>CAYJJW010000226.1:0-2698 GCA_964370555.1 uncultured Treponemataceae bacterium
TAAAAGATAGAAATGGAACTACCTTATCAGCTTCGAGAGCGGTAGAAACTAATGCTGATTCTGTATTGACTATTACATATTATGCAGATAATGGTTATGTGTTTGAAGACGGAACGACAACTAAAATTATAACTATTACTTTTGATATTGTTAAACAACAGGTTATAAGTGATATCTCTATTGCAGATAGTGACATTAGACCAAGTGACGCATTAAATGGAATTAGTACAAATGAAAACCGTACCTTAGGTACAATTACTGCAGGGCTATTTGCAACAGGTGATAATGCTGTTAACATAAGCCCAACTGGCAGTGCAACGTATATTGATGTTGTAAATGCTGTAATGGACACAATTAACATTCCAAATACAAGTGTTAGTTTTGTTTCGTTTGTATCTGATAACGGTACAACTTTGGGCGATACTCATGCAGAAAGTCAAAGCCATGTAAATCTTACTGTCTTACTTACTGCCGATTCAGGTTATGAGTTCGAAAACGGAACAACAGAAAAGCAAATTACCGGTATTGATTTTGATATACGAAAAATGCAGGGGATTAATTTTACATCGGTATTAGGTAACTCAGTGACAGCAAGTTCTACTCATGCAGGTTTTATTGTGGATAAGTTCTTGGGTGCAAGTCTACCAGAAATAAATGATGACTTCACAGGATTGGTAGATTTGGTTCGCTTTGATACAAATAGCATAATAGAAGCAAAAAATATCTCAGATATTAAAAACTCACTCGTAACTTCATTCAATGGAAATACTGATTTTGCTGAAGGTGTAAATAGGGTTATTAGCGTAAATAACATTACAAATGTTGTTATAGACTCTGATAGACTAGGCGCAGTAGCAACGCTTATGCTCTATGCGCAAGACGGCTATGTTTTTGCAAGTGGAAGTACTAGCCAAGCGGTAACCATTACCCTTAACGGTGCCTTTATTCCAAGTGCACAAACCTATTATGTTTCTTCAAGTGGAGCTTCTGATACAACAAACGCTGGTACACAAAGTAGTCCGTTTGCTTCTGTACAACGTGCGGTTGATGTAGTGCTTGCATACAACACAGAAACAGAGCAAGCTTATACTATTAATGTGAATGGTACTATAATAAATGAAGGTACCAATGTTAATGGTGGCAATGCTACAGACGATGGGATGGTTGAAATTGAAACCGCAGATATCCTTAATTTAACAATAAGCGGAAGTGTTAATTCCGCCATTGATGCTAGAGGAGAAAATGGGCTTGTTAAACGCGTTATGTACATTGACGCCCCTAATGCAACGGTAGTACTTGGACAAAATGTAACTATTACTGGTGGGTATATACTCGCTAATAACCCCAGTGGTGGTGGAGTTTATATTGAGAATGGTACTGTTGAAATGGAAGGAGCAACAATTACCGGTAATGTTATTGCAAATGCCGGTGGAGATGCAGGAACAGTTTATGGAGCAGGTGTGTATATTTCTAGTGGGGTAAGTCTAACTTTTAATTCAGGGTCGATACACTCTAATATCTGTGACTCAGTATCGGTACGTGGCGATGCATTATATAATGAAGGGTATGTTGAAATGAATAATGGTAGTATTAGAGGACGAGAAAATGTTGGTGAGTCCCCTAATGCCGTGTATAATGCAGGAGAGTTTTTATTTGAAGGTGGTACTATTGGGGGTAGTTCAAATAATGAGAAAAGTATAGGCACAGGGTTCGTTAATGCTAGTTACGGAGAGCTAACTATGCGTGGAGGTGATATACAGTATAACACCGGAAGGGGGGTTCAAAATGAGGGTATCTTTAATTTTAATGATGGAAATATACAATACAATGAAGGTGTAGGTATTTTTGCTTCAAGTGATACAAATGATGATGACATATATCCTGAAAATGGAAACCCTAATATTTCAAAGAAAGTAACTATGAGCGGAAGTGCAAGCATAAACAATAATAATGGTGGTGTTGAAACATCTGGTCTTAGAATGAATAATCCCCAGTTTACGATGTCGGGTGGAACCATACGCTATAATACTAAAACTTCTGGCAATGGTGGCGGCGTCCATATTAATGGTGGTAGTTTTGAAATAACAGGTGGCTCTATTACCAATAATGCTACTACTAATGGTATTGGTAGCGGTGTGTATATTGGCGACTCTGGGTACAGTACAAATTCAGTAAATGCGTTCACTTATGTTAATTATACATCTGTTTGGAGGGGAGGTCAGTTATTGTTACGTGGTAGTTCAATAATAAGGGATAATGTGGGCGATAATGTTGCATACGACTTTTCTTATACTCCTACGAATGATAACTACGGTACATTAAAAAGTGGTAAAATATTTATTACAGGAAGTCTTAATAGTAGTGCTGAAGTGCATATTACACCTCATGCGAATGCACATAATGGTATTGAGTTTTCCTATCGTACCTTCTCTGGAGATTCTGGCTCAATGACGCTTTATGAGCCAAATGTTGTTAAGGGTACTCGTTGGAAAGGCTGGGATGATATAACTGATTATACAATTCAATCTTCTGATATTTTTAGAATAACATTTGTGGGATATACAGATGTCAGAGATACTGCTAATAACTCTATTAGACCGTCATTGTTTAGTGGTTTGGATAGGGCACAGTAGAGTGTAAAAGCATTAGCGATTGTAGGGGCGCCGTAGGCGTTCTCGACTGCAGAGGTTTGCTCGCG
>CAYJJW010000227.1:0-2697 GCA_964370555.1 uncultured Treponemataceae bacterium
TATACTTTTCATAGTTTCTCCAATTCTTAGTATTCTGAAGCACTTTGTGCACCATCGAGCATAGCTTTGACATTTTCTATTGGTGTTCCATATTCAACATAATCAGAACATGCAAAAATATATTTTCCACCTTGCTTACCAATTTCAACCTTGCTTTGAGCTTCTTTAAATGCTTCTTCAGGTGTACATGTTTTTAAGAAGTTTACTTGATCAAGCGTTCCGCAAAGTACTAAATCAGAATCCTTAAAATAATCTTTTGCATACTGTAAGGTAACATCCCCATTTGGTGGTTCTGAAATTGTTTCAAGTATTTGCATATTAAGATCTTTGTATGCTTCGTAAAGGTGTTTTCCTGTTCCACAGTTATGATACAAAACAGGAACCTTTGCCTTGGTAGCAGGTTCATATGCTTTATTTTCAAATGGTAGTACATACTCTGAAAAGTGACTTGTTCCCATTATAGAACCATTTGCCATATTTCCTTGTATACCGACAACATCATAGTCTGACTCAACATGACATTGTATGTCAGTTTTAAGTATATCGGTAAAAAAGTTCATATATTCATTATAGTAATCTTCATCTGCAATAGCATCAACTAACATGTCTTCAATATTTATAAACGTAGTTACAAAGTTAAAAACACCACCGTAACACCAAGGCGCTGAAATTCCCGTATCACCAATATATTCTTTAGCAGCTTTAGCTTTTTGAATAATAGACGTTCTTTCTTCATCGGGAAATTGAGGACAGTATTTTTGAAAAATTTCAAACTCTTCTTGCGAGTTTATCATAAACTCTTTTGTAATAAAGTGAATTCCACTTAAATACTCTTCGCTATAAGGAACACCTTCTACTTGATTAAAGGTTTTTTCAGGTGTAACTATTTTTGTTTTTCTAAAATAATTTCCACCTACTGTTTCATATTTTTCTTCTACTTCCCAATTGGGATAGCTTTTTTTTAAGAAATAAGGCTTAGATAAGTGTTCTTTAGTAATTACATCAAAATTTAATTCTTTTGACATATTTACAACATCAATAACTCTATGGTTTTCTTGTTTTTTGTAATACCAAGATAAAGACTCTTCTTGTATAAAGGGTGATACCGGAACTTTATCTGGAATTTGTCCATTAATTACTGCTAGCAATCTGTCTCTCGCTGTCATATATATCCTCCAATTTTATTTTAATGCAGATTCAAGTGTTGCTCTTACTGCACCCTTTCCCTGTATCATTTCTACAAAATATTTTTCACAAAGTGGGCCTACATTATATTCATATAAATCAATGCCAAAAACTTCTTTCGACGAAAAAAGCTCTTTTACTGTACCCAAGTCATTTTCTTTACCAATAGTAATATCTTTTACATACGGCATATATTTTTCTAAGTTTGGATCAGGAGATAATTCAAAATCTGTAAGGCTATCCGTTTGCCCCATTAAATACCGAGCCCAACCTGCAAATACCAATGGAATATATTTTAAAAACGATAAATCTGTTTTTCCGTTGGCAATATACGCTTTGAGTGTTTCACCAAAACGAACCGGTAGCTTTTTTGAAGTATCGCAAGCAATGCGTTGAGGCGTATCAGGTACATAAGGATTTGGAAAACGCTTATTAATACATTCATCGATAAAAGATTCTGCACTCATTATTCCAGGATTTACTACAACTGGCATTCCTTCTATGTAGCCAATTTTTTCAACTAATGTTTTTAATGTACTATCTTGCATTTCTTTTGAAATTGAATCAAACTCAAGTAAGCATCCAAAAATTGCAAGTGCAGTGTGAAGAGGGTTTAAGCACGTACACACTTTCATTTTTTCAATTTTATCTATTGTTTCTCGGTCTGCAAACATAATTCCTGTTTTTTCTAATGCAGGGCGGCCGTTTGGAAATCTGTCTTCAATAGCTAAATATTCACATTCTTCAGCATTTACAAATGCTGAAACAAAGGTATTTTTTTCTGTTTTTGTAATTTTTCCATCTAAAAAACCGTCATTTTTTAAAATAGATTCTATCTGTTCTGATGGACGTGGAGTAATTTTATCAATCATACTCCATGTAAATGAGATATCCTTTTCTTCTTCAAGATAAGATATAAATTCTTTTGAAACGTGCCCCATTTTTTCCCAAGTACTTGAAAAAAGCATTACTGCTTCTTTTAAAAGGGTTCCATTGTGTGCACAGTTATCTAAACTTACTACTGCAATTTTTTTATTATCACTTAAAAATCGTTTGAATAATAAACGTGTTAATATTCCTATTACACCTTTTGGATTATTAAAGTTTTCAAGATCTGCTTTTATATACGGCAATACTTCACCGTTTGAATCAACTGTTGAATAGCCTTTTTCAGTAATTGTCAAAGAAGCTATTTGCAAACTAGACTTTTGAAAAAGACTTTCAACAGAATCTGTTGAAGAACTATAACCAAAACTTTCTACAATACTTCCAACAATAGACTTTTCAATTGTACCATCTGATTTTAATGACACATTAACAGTTAAGTTTTCAAATGGAGTAAAGGCTTTTTCAATTATTTCTTCGTCAAAGGTCTCTACAACACTTATACCACTTTTAACACTACCATCATCAAGCAAATATTGCATCTTTTGTGCCGGAAATGCTCTAAAAATATTGCCGGCTCCAAAATGAACCCATACAGGATTGTCTTGCGTATGTGCAATTGCATCA
>CAYJJW010000228.1:0-2650 GCA_964370555.1 uncultured Treponemataceae bacterium
TTATAATTTTTTTACTTTCTGATTTTTTTACTAAGAGCTTAAAATCATGTTCAACCTTAATCCAATTTGACAATAATGCTTCCTTTCCAATAACAGAAGTAGAAAATTTCTCTGCCATATTTTTTGCAATTAAACAAACTGTCTGTAGTTCAGAATTGGTGAGTATATTAATAATTCCTGCAGGAATTATTGGATTTTGTTTTGTAAAAAGACTTTCAGCATAGGCATGTGCAATTGTTCCGAAATGTGAATAATCAAAATTTTTACTATTTTTTGATTGTATTATTTCATCAAGTTCAACTATAGCATGTTCTCCTGAATCGAGATTATCATTCTTTGTTATTTCAATATTATGAGTGTTTGAAAGCTGAGAAGGACTTCTGTAAGGACTTTCTATGCTCGGTGTAGTAATTTTTTTAGCAGATTCATATATTGGAGCAATTCTCTTTTGTACATGCAAAACATCAATTTTTTTCGATTTTTTATCGAGAGTTGTAATATCATCTCGTGTAACTGAATCTACTACATGAAGCTTAAATGGAGAGTTAATATTTTTACATTCTGAAATAATCGGTAGCAAAAATGCAAAGAGGGAATTATTTTGAATACAATAATCAAACTCAACTTGCGTGTTGTTAGTATTACTTTTTTTACCTGCAAGTGCACATTCAAAGCGAGTGCTTAGTACATCATATAGAAGTTCTTCTTTTTCTGTATCATCCTTGCATTTATTAAAGTCAAAAACAATGCCACTTTTTTCGAGTTTTTCTATTACCTTTTTATTTCTAGTATACGATCCTGTTACATATAGCTCTGTCTCTGAACGAGTCATAGCAACGTATAAAACCCTACGTAATTCGGCTTCATTCATTTGAGTTTCTAGAATTTTAGATAAAGTGTAAAAATAATTACTATTACAGTCTAAAATAGTAGACAACTTCGGAAAATTTATAGATGGCCCGAAGGTTTTATCTACATACATTTTATCAGAATTATAGGAAGCTTTGCCATTTGATGTACTTCCTGCAATAAAAACTACAGGAAACTCTAATCCTTTACTTTTATGTATACTCATTAATTGAACGGCACCTTCTCTTTCGAGAGGAATATTCATGTCATCTAAGCGCTCTGAGTTTTTATGTATTGTATATAAATAGTCAACAAAATAAGAAAGATTGTTTCCCTCTTTGTCAATTTTTCGGGCAATATCAAAAGCATAATCATAGAGCTCTGCAAAAACTGAAACTCCTACATTCCACATTGTTTCGTATCGATACCCAAAATTATACCATAATTCATGTAGAATTTGAGCACAAGTAGCACTATGAGCCTTCTCTCTAAGTTCATTATACATATCCATTGCATCTATGTATCTTTTTTTTGAATCACCTTGTAAGTGTAGTGCACATTCTTCACAAAAAAGAACTTCCTTTGCAAGTATACTATTTAGAATACAGCTCAGTGTTTCTTGCTTCGTTAAACGAACAAAGGGCGAAGCTAAAAATACAGAAAAAGACATAATATCCATTGGATATACCAATAATCTCATAAAAGAAAGTATGTCGTTAATTGGTGCATCACCAAAGAAATTGGTGATGTTTTCTGTAACATAGGGTATTCCCATTCTACGCAGGTGTTTTTCATACATTGATTGTTTAGAATACGAGCGAAACAAAATGGCAATATCTTTGGGCTTGTATGTACTTTTGCAAAGTTCTGCAATTTTTTCTGAGGTGTATATTGCAAGATTTTCTGCTTCTACCAAATCTTCCTTTTGTGTTTCTATAGTACTTTCATCATCACTTTCAAAATCTTCGGTATCTGAATCTTCTTTTGTATTATCAAGTAAACAAATATGTATTCTTTTTTTAGCAATATCCTTTTTTTCATCTTCTTTAAGTTCTTTTGCTAAAACTGTTTCATAGTCAGCTTCAAAAATAGGTAATTCTACTTCATTATGTAATTGATGATTTTGGATAAAAACAGAAGAGCGCATTGTTTTATCTTTACTTGTATAAAAAGTTGATGTAAGTCCTTTATACTCATATCCACCAAAAATAGTATTAAAACCAGCAATAAGTTCTGGGTGAGAGCGATAATTTGTACTAAGTGTTAATGTATGCTTTAAATCATTTTTTAATTCTCTAAAAACACTTACATCTGCACCTCTAAATTTATATATTGATTGCTTTTCATCTCCTACAAAAAAAAGCTTTTCAGGGCAAAGTTCTTCTGCTTTTGGAATTGACTTTTCAGTTCTATTTAATTTTTCAGTAAGTAAAAAAAGCATGTCTTTTTGCATTGCATTATTATCTTGAAACTCATCAATCATTATTGCATTAATTTTTAACTTTTCTGTTTTTCTCATTTCGGGATATTCAATGAGTGTTTTTAATGCTAGCGATGATACATCGGTGAAAGAGAGTATACCGGAACTTCGTTTCCATTCAGTTATTTCCTCTTGATATTTTTGCAAAATTGGTAGCACTTCAAGCGTTTGTGGAAAAAAGAGAATGTATTGAGAAAGAGAAGTTAATGTTTTGTACGTATTTCTTATTCTATCTATTGCAACTTTTATATCTTCGGTATCTTTAGCTCGAGGTTTTGGAATTTTTGTTAATGAGTAATAAGCTCGTAAAAAATCTATAAT
>CAYJJW010000229.1:0-2625 GCA_964370555.1 uncultured Treponemataceae bacterium
TTTATAGATCCAGATTCAATTTTTGATGTTCAAATTAAACGCTTGCACGAATATAAAAGACAGCTATTAAACATTCTTCATATTATATATTTATACAATAAATTGATTGAAGATCCTAGCTTTAATCCTCCTGCACGAACCTTCTTATTCGGTGCAAAAGCAGCATCTGGCTACAGACGGGCAAAGTCAATTATTAAGTTAATTACATCAATAGCTGAAAAAATCAACAACGATCCAAGAGTAAGAGGAAAACTAAGAGTTGTTTTTGTTCACAATTACCGTGTAACTGCCGCAGAAAAAATCTTCCCTGCTTCAGATGTTTCAGAGCAAATATCAACAGCAGGAAAGGAAGCCTCTGGAACCGGGAACATGAAGTTTATGTTGAACGGTGCTCTTACATTGGGAACTCTAGATGGTGCAAATATTGAAATTGTAGAAGAAGCCGGGGGTGAAAATGCTTTTATTTTTGGCTTGACTGCTGAAGAAATTGCAATTATTGAGAAAGAGCATAGCTACAACCCCCAAAAATATATACAACGAAATCCTGCTTTAGAAAAAGTTCTTAATCAGCTTATTGATGGCACGTTTGATACAGCAGGAGGTCTGTTTAGGGAATTATATGATTCTTTAGTGTATGGTGTAGAAGGGCAAAGGCCTGATACGTATTATGTTCTTGCTGATTTTGATGGTTATTGCGAAGCCCAAGAAAAAGTTGCACAAGCATACACCGATAGTCTAGGTTGGTCAAAAAAAGCATTATTAAATATTGCTCGTTCTGGAAAGTTTTCCTCAGATCGAACAATAGAAGATTATGTAAAAGATATTTGGAAATTAAAAAAATATAAATAGTATATTAGGAGATTGAATGAAAAAAAATAAATTTTTAATATCTGAAAATATGAAAGTTGAACTTTCTATACAACAACAAATACAATTACCTTTTTTTGTTATTATGAATTTGTCTCTTGTTGGTATTTTCTGTATTATAATGATTGCGTTATTTTATACACGTGCCACAGAGAGTGCATTGTTTATGCTTTTTGGTTCCATTTTTATGGTGCTGGCTTTTTTTTCTTTTAGAAAAGGGGAAATAAAAAAAGGCTCTTCTATGGCAACAATTGGGCTTTTAGTAGCTTTGAGCATTGTTGCATTCTTTATGGACTTTGGCTCAAATCCATATGGTCTATATAGAATTCTTGCTTTTGCTCTTTTTGTTTATGTTGCTAAATTCTTTTTGTCATCAGATGTTAAAGAATTAATAGCTTTCTCGCTTGTGGCAGTGGCACAATTCATAGGAAAGGCAGTTATTTCTTATGATAATATAAAACCAGAAGATATGGATATTTTTGTTGCTTGTATTGGAATTGCAATGGTTTGTTTGGTTTCAACTACTGTTTTACTTACGTCATTGTTTAGAATGAGTTTAGCATTAAGTAATCACGCAGCAAATGAAAAAAAACAGGTAGAAAAAACCTTAGTAAAGATTACCAACGTATTAAATGCGAGTAAAGAAGGCTTAGCAGTAGGAGAAATACTTTCAGAAAGAACAACAGATGCTACTGTAGACTTAGAAAAAATGGCAAAAGTTTTTTCAGCGTTAAGAAGTTCTGCTGGGGAATTAACTAGTAGTATTGAAACAGTATTAAGTCTATTTTCAAGTATTGAAAAAAACTCTTCAATTATGCAAGAAGGTACAAAAGCTCAAAACGAATCAATAACTGAAAGTTCTGTTGCGCTTACAGAGATTTCAACAAATATTTCAAGTGTAAATACAATAGCAACGCAACGAAGCGAAAACATGAAAGAGCTTTTGGAATCATTAAAAAATCAAAAAACACTTGTTCAACAAGCTTTATTTGAGGTACAAAAAGTAAAAGAGTCTTCAGCAAGTATCGGCGATTTTATTCACACTGTAGAAGATATCGCAAATCAAACCGGATTATTAGCTATGAATGCTTCTATTGAAGCAGCACATGCAGGAACTGCAGGAAAAGGATTTGCCGTTATTGCACAAGAAATACGTAAACTGTCTGAAGAAACAGCAAAAAATGCGGCCTATATAAGTGATGTCCTTAAAGGAAATGAGCAGACAGTTGAAACAGCAGCGAATGCGGTTATCTCTTTTGCTGCTCAGTCTGAACAAAGTTCAGAAGAATTACAAAATACTATTCATGCTCTTGATGGTATTCTTACTGGTATTTCTGAAATGGATATTGGAACCAGAGGCGTTATGAATTCTATGCAAGCAATTGTGGAAAATTCAAGACAAAATGGAGACATTGTTGATGATGTATCAGGAAAAATAGTACAACAAAGAGAAATTATGGATACACTATCTGGATTTGCAAGTTCACTACAAAGTGAAGTTGCAGTAGCAAATACACAAATTACAAGTGTACAAGATACCTTAGGCACAATTAAAACAACTTCAGAGGAAAATGTAAAAGTATCAAGTTCTGTAAATGCGGCACTTGAAGAAATTGAACTTTAGAAAACATTATTTGATTTTTAACTACAAAGCCCTTTTTGAACTATCAAAAAGGGCTTTTTGTTTTTAGTTATATTATTCTGTAATACTCTTTACAAAGTCACATACGCCTTGTTTTCCATTCAAACAAAGATGGG
>CAYJJW010000230.1:0-2619 GCA_964370555.1 uncultured Treponemataceae bacterium
CATTTCAATTGGCTTTTCAAGGAAGTCATTCATCCCTTCTTTAATAAATAAATCTCGAATTCCTATTATGGCATTCGCGGTAAGTGCAACAATAGGTAGATTTTGATAATAATCTCCTTCAAGTTTTCGAATTGCTATTGTTGCATCAATACCATCCATTTCGGGCATCATGTGATCCATGAATACAAGATCAAAATGTTCTGCTTGTATTTTTTCAAGTGCAATAAGCCCATTTTCTGCAGTTTCAATGGTAAACTCATATGGTTCCATAAGTCCCTTTGCAACTTTTAAGTTTACATAGTTATCATCAACTACAAGAATCTTTGCTTGCGGTGCTTTAAATCTATTTTTTTCAGCACGTTGGAATTGCATTGAGGAGGTATTATTTAAAGCGGCGGCAACTTGCATACAGTTTGTTGGAAGTATAAGGGTATATACTCCTTCTATAAATTTAGCATTTTGAGTTTGTGTGTACATGACAATTTTTGACTTGCTACTTTGTTTTGCTATTAGTTGTTGTACTTTTGGTAAGTGAAGCGATGAAGTAAACACAAAATCAAAGTGTTGTTCTTGAAGGTTTTCAAATAATTCAGATTGATTTGTACACGAAATACATTCTGAGCCAAGATTTTCAATTGCCATTTTTATATACTGAACATATAATTCTCTTGATTCATAAAGGAGTACTTTTTTCTTTTCAGGAACACTTGCTATTGGCTCATATTCTGTAATTTTTTGCTTAATATGCACCGTGAAAGTAGAGCCTTTACCATACTCAGATTCTAAGTAAATATTTCCACCCATCATTTCGCATAATTGTTTTGAAATGGCAAGACCAAGTCCGGTACCTTCTATGCTTCTGTTTTTTGTAGTATTTACTCGCTCAAATTCTTCAAATAAACGAGCCATATCTTCTTGTTTTATACCTACTCCGGTATCGAAAATTTTAAATTTTAATCCAATTTCATCTTCACAAATAAAACCTGAAACATGTAAGCCTACATGGCCTTCATGGGTAAATTTTATAGCATTAGTAAGAAGATTAATAAGTATTTGCTTAATACGGCCTTCATCACCCATGAGTTTTTGTGGAAGATTACAATCTATATGGGTAAAGAAGTCAAGAGCTTTAGATTCTACTCTGAGCCGAGCCATAGTTATAACATCGTTTAAAAGCGATGAGAGTGTATATTCTGCTTTTACAATATCAAGTTTTCCTGATTCTATTTTTGATATGTCTAAAATATCGTTAATAATTGTAAGCAAATTTGAGCCAGCTTGCTTAATTCCTGCAGCATACTCTGAAGCAGGATGGTCGCCAAGCTCTCTTAGTAAAATTTCTGCCATACCGGTAATCGCATTCATAGGGGTGCGAATCTCATGACTCATATTTGCTAAAAAGTTACTTTTTGCCTTTGTGCTTGCAATTGCTTCTGCATGGGCAATGCGTAATTCTTCTTCTGTTTCGGCTTTTTGTATAGCACTTGCAAAAAGGGAGCCGGTAATATTAAGCATGTTTTCTTCAACTTTAGAAAAGTGCTTTTCTTCATCAAAGTTATCTATTCTGAGGTATCCCCATGGCTCTCCCTTATGATATACAGGTGACACTAAGGCTGACTTTACTCCCTCATATCTTAAAAAGGCTTTTTCACTATTTTGGGCTTCACTATACAGGATATTCATAGTTTTTTCTTTTAACATATGTTCTACAAGGCTTGGAAAGTGATCGTTATATTTTATTAAGTGACCGTTTAATATTCTGTCAAGTAAGGCTTTTGCATATACTTCATCATTATTGTTAGTGTAATGAATAATAGGAAGGCCATTATTAATGTATAAATCATCTTCGCAAGGAGGCTTTCTTGAGACGATGCCTTTTTCTTTTCTCCATTTAAAAATGTTTTTACAATACAGTTCTCCGTTGATAGTAATATTTTGCCAAGCAGTAATTCTTTCTCGACCATAAAGGGTACATAATTCAGTTAAACATTCACCAACTGTTTTGTTAATATCTTCATCTTCGGACATTAAGCGCTGTGATATTTCTGCAACTTTTGCAAGCATCTTTTCGTTTTCAATAATCTCTTTTGTGCGTTCTTTAACTTCTTCTTCTAGGTTGTCTTGTGCTTTTTTTAAATCATCAATATCTAGATTTCCACCTACAATTTTAAGTGCTTTGCCTTTTTCATCTCTCTCAACAATTTCTGCAAAAACCCTCATCCAAATAGGGATGCCGTCTTTTCGTTTTACCTGTACTTCAATGAGCCACGAATCTGCATGCCCATGAATAACATTGTCTAGGTGATGTGAAAGTTTTTCAAAATCTTGCTTGTTTACAAGTTCTTTTTCCCAACCTGTCGTATTGAGTGTAAGATCGCCTTTTGTATATCCAAGTATTGAATAAAACTCATTACTGTATGAAACATTGCCCGTTGGGCAATCGAGTTCCCATATGGCAAAGTTTGCAAGGCGTACCGCTACCGAAAAGTGTTCTTTTTGCTCATTAAGGGCTTCTAGTGTTAACTTAAATTTATGTATGTCAATAAGTACACCGGTAAGGGCTTTTGGTTTACCGTCTTTATCATACTCAATTATTTTTCCTTTATCTTGAACCCAAAT
>CAYJJW010000231.1:0-2618 GCA_964370555.1 uncultured Treponemataceae bacterium
TTTCTATTAGCATTCTTTAATTCGTAAATTAATTGCGCAAGATCTTCAATTGAATAAATATCATGGTGAGGTGGTGGACTAATAAGCCCTACCCCTACCGTTGAGTGGCGAGTTTTTGCAACCCACGGATATACTTTTGTACCTGGGAGGTGTCCACCCTCACCCGGTTTTGCACCTTGAGCAATTTTAATTTGTATTTCTTTTGCACTTACCAAAAATTTACTTGTTACACCAAAGCGAGCAGAAGCAACTTGTTTAACAGCAGAGTTTTTGTTTAGCCCATCTTTACCAATTGTAAAGCGTTCTTCAAGTTCTCCACCTTCACCGGTATTGCTTTTTGCACCAAGATTATTCATGGCAATTGCCAAAGCTTCGTGAGCTTCTTGACTTAAAGAACCGTAACTCATAGGACCTGAACTAAAGCGTTTAACAATTTCATATTCAGATTCTACTTCATCAATATCTATTCCGCCGTTTTCGCAAAATTTGAAATCAAGCAAACTTCGAAGGTGGCTTGTTTGTTCATCATTAACGAGGTTTGCATATTGTGTATAAAGGTCATAGTTTCCTGTTCTAACCGCTTGTTGTAAAAGACTAATTGTTTGAGGATTATACAAGTGTTCTTCTTTTGAACTTCTTGACTTATGATAACCACCACTTTCAAGTTCGTTTGAAATGTCTAAATGCAGAGGATCATATGCTTGTCTGTGATGAGCTATAACATCATCTTCCATATCGCTTAAATCTATACCACCAACTCGACTTGGCGTTCCGGTAAAGTATTTTTCAATTACCTTGTCATCAATACCGATCGCTTCAAAAATTTGGCTACCTTGGTAACTTTGAATGGTTGAAACACCCATTTTTGAAGCGATTTTTACAATACCATCGAGAATTGCTTTATTATAATCGTTTACGGCAACATAGTAATCTTTGTTTAGTAAGCCATCTTCAATGAGTTTTTCTATTGATTTATGTGCAAGGTATGGATTTACCGCACATGCTCCATAGCCGAGTAATGTTGCAAAGTCATGCACATCTTTTGGCTCACCACTTTCAAGAATAAGTGCTAATGCAGTACTTTTTCTCGTTCTAACTAAATATTTAGAAACGGCAGACACTGCAAGTAAACTTGGAATTGCAACATGGAGCTCATCAACACTTCTATCAGAAAGCACAATAATTGTAGCCCCATCTTTATAAGCTTTATCAACTTCAACAAAAACATTTTCAAGTGCTTGCTCTAAACCTGCATTTTGATAATATACTGTAGAAACAACGGCTACCTTAAAGCCTTCTTTGTTCATGTGTTTAATTTTAATAAGGTCAGTTTCTGTAAGAATTGGATTATTTACTCTAAGAACTCGGCAGTTTTCGCCCTTTTCTTCTAAGAGGTTACCACGTTTTCCAATATATACGCTTGTGTCGGTTACAACCTTTTCACGAATTGCATCGATTGGTGGATTGGTAACTTGAGCAAAGCGTTGCTTAAAATAATTAAATAGAGGTGGATGATTTTTACTTAATGGTGCAAGTGGTGTATCATCTCCCATAGCGCCTGTTGCTTCAATACCGTTTTTAGCCATTGCCAAAACAGATCCGGTAACATCTTCGTATCGATAACCGAAAGCTTTTTGAAGGCGCACAAGGTCTACTTCCTGATACGAAACAGATTTTTCGTTAGGAATTTTTAAATCTTTTAAATGAACGAGGTTTTTATCAAGCCATTCACCATAAGGGCTTTTAGATGCATAGGTTTCTTTTAGCTCGTTATCGTCAATTACTTCACCCCTTAAAGTATCTACAAGAAGCATTTTGCCCGGAGTAAGTCTGTTTTTTTCAAGAACTCTGTCTTCAGGAATATCAAGTACCCCTACTTCACTTGATAAAATCATCTTCCCGTCTTTTGTAATGTAGTAGCGACTTGGTCTAAGACCATTTCTGTCTAAAACGGCACCCATTACATCCCCATCGGTAAAGAGAATAGCCGCAGGGCCATCCCAAGGTTCTAACATTGTTGCGTAGTATTGGTAAAAGTCTCTTTTTTTGCGAGACATGTTTTCATCGTTCGCCCAAGGCTCAGGAATAGTTGCCATAACGGCTTTAGGTAAATCCATTCCATTCATTATCATAAACTCGAGTGCATTGTCTAAGCGAGCACTATCACTTCCTGTTTCGTCAATAATGGGGAATACTTTTTTTAGGGTATTTTTATCGAGGTACTTACTAGAAATAGTTTCTTCTCTTGAAAGCATAAGATCAGCATTTCCTTGAATGGTGTTAATTTCACCATTATGAAGGATTACCCTGTTTGGATGTGCCCTTCTCCATGTTGGAGTTGTATTTGTTGAAAAGCGGCTATGTACCATTCCTATTGCAGATTCATAGCTTTCATCGCATAAATCTTTGTAAAACGTTCCCAATTGCGCTACTAAAAACATTCCTTTATATACAATTGTTCTACTTGAAAGGCTACAAACGTATGTATCCCCTCTTTGAGATTGTTCAAATACACGTCGTATAATGTAGAGTTTTCGGTCAAAATCAATACCTTTTTTTATGTTTTCGGGGCGAGCTAAAAATGCTTGATAAATTGATGGCATACAATCAAAGGCTGT
>CAYJJW010000232.1:0-2613 GCA_964370555.1 uncultured Treponemataceae bacterium
AAACTACCGATGCAGATGATATATTCCGAGATGATGGTGGAGTCTTTGCAATTGTAAGTGGAGATTTACGTATACCTAACACCTACTATGTAAGTACCTCTGGTTCAGATTCTAATACGGGGGTTTCTTCAATCCAAGCATTTGAAAGTGTGCAAAAAGCTGTTGATGTAATAGTTAGTCAAGTTGGGGATGCGGGTAATAGTGAAATGCATACCATAATTATTAATGGAGAAATAACAAGACATGGTACTGGAATAACACAAGGCTCAAATGGTGTTGATGACGGAATGGTAGAAGTTGAAGTAGAAACAGACAAAGAAGTACATATAACACTACGAGGTGTTGGTGCCCAAACACCAGGTATAATTAATGAAGCAAATGATCATCAAAGGCGAGTGTTGAACATTAGAGGTGAAAATATTCATGTCACGATTGGCTCTTATTTAACACTAAAAGGAGGAACAGTTACTGCTGGAACTGGAATTCCTTACTCTGGTGGGGGTGTTTTAGTACAAGGTGGAGCAACTTTTACCCTAGACGGTGGAACAATTAGTAATAATGCAGCATATTATGGTGCTGGTATTTACGCTGGCACTGGTTGCACAGTTAATATTCTTAGTGGAGAAATGCATACTAACAATACAGAGGGAAATGCTGATTGTGGAGGTGCAATATATATTAATAATGCAACTCTAACTATGGATGGTGCAAGCACAAATATTCGAAACAATACTTCACAAGACGGTGCTGGCGTGTATATTTCTGGTAGTTCTGCTACCTTTGCCATGAAAAATGGAACTATTTATAGTAATACGGCTGATACTGGTGGTGGAATTTTTATTCATAACGGCGCAGATGTAGTTATGTCAGGTGGAACAATAGGTGGTTCTAGTGGTAAGGCAAATAAGTCAATAAATGCTAGTTGGGGAGGCGGTGGCGTCTTTGTAAGAGATACAGGCTCAACCTTTACAATGACAAACGGTACTATTAGTTACAACACTGCCTCGAAAAATGGTGGTGGTGTGTATGGATATGAAGGTGGTAGTGTTAAGCTTAGTGGTTCTACTGCTGTAATTGAACATAATACGGCTCTTAACGATGGTGGCGGTATCTCCGTAATGAATGCAGGGGCTGTTTTTACTATGGAAAAGGGTATTATACGTAGCAATACAGCAAATGCAGGAGGTGGTTTAAGTATTGGAGGCGGTGCTACTGCAACTATGTCAGCAGGTACTATAGGTGGTTCTGCTGAAAATGCTAACAAAGCGATAGTAAATGGATATGGGGGAGGCGGTGTGTATGTTAACCATACTGACTCAAGCCTTACTATGACTGGTGGGACTATTAGTCATAATACAGGTTCTACGCACGGAGGTGGTGTATATTTACGAGACTATGGAAAACTATATCTTAAAGATTCTCCTATTATTATTAATAATACTGTGGGAGGCGCTTCAAACAATGTACGCCAGCACTCTCTTGCCGATAAAGTATATATAACGGGTGCTCTTGAAGATAGTGCAAATGTTGGTATTAGACCGCCTGATGGTGAATCTATTGGTAATATTATTGCCGAAGGACATAACTACAGTCTAGTAGAAAATGATATGTATGCATTTGTGAATGACAGAGATAATAATGAAGGATTTAAAGTATTCGATGGAAACCTTATTCTTTCTAATACGTATGACATTGGCGATGTAGGCCCTGGTGGCGGATTAATTTACTCAAAGAGTGGTACTACATATAAAGAAACCAGTTATTATATGCCCTTCGATGATACGCCTAAGTATGATAAAAATACTGTTGTTTCTGCCGCAGAGGCTTACAATGGTGGTGGAAATAGCGGCTGGTCTTTACCATCTCAAACAGAGATAGAGTTTATATACGATGTACTAAAGTCAACTGTTTTAGCTGGTGATGGTTTACATTATTTTACTACAACTACATCGGCTAATGCACGCTACGTGTTTCAGTTTGGAAGTCGCAAAGGCTATTATGCAAGTGATTATGTTCCACATAGTATGAGGGCTATTCGCACCTTTACTTCTCCATAAAGTGCACTTGCATGTAATTATATAGTATAGATTTTCGTAAAAAGCACGTCAAAAATGTCGTGCTTTTTTTACACATACGTCAAAATACATCTTGTAATTATCTTGTAAATATGCTAGTCTTTAGCAAACAAATACGTAGTTTTCTCGCAAAATATGCGAGTTTTGAAAGTATAAAAATTATGGCTAAAAGCCAATTTTAAGGAGATAACATGAAGTTAGAACAACTCAAACATGCTAAAGCTAAAGCATGGGTAGAAGAAATTGCTGCTATGTGTCAACCGGACGACATTTACTTATGTGACGGTTCAGCAAAAGAATACGATGAAATGATGCAAATCCTCGTAGATGCAGGTTTAGCAACACCGCTAAAAAAACGACCTCACTCATATCTTTTTAGATCTGATCCATCTGACGTAGCACGTGTAGAAAGCCAAACATACATTGCAAGTAAAACACAAGAAGCAGCTGGTCCTACAAACAACTGGATTGACCCAGACCAATTAAAAGAAACAATGAAAGGTTTATACAAAGGTTGTATGAAAGGACGCACAATGTA
>CAYJJW010000233.1:0-2606 GCA_964370555.1 uncultured Treponemataceae bacterium
CTGACGCTTCTATTGAAAGTTTTGCACGTGCCTGTTTTATGTATGGCTTACAAGAAAACATCGACGTGTGGTTTGCAACAAAAGACACTATTTCTAAAACATACGATGGCAGGTTCAAAGAAGTTTTCCAGCGCATTTATGACGAAGAGTTTAAGAATGACTTTGAAACAATCGGTAAAGAATATTTTTACACACTCATAGACGATGCAGTTGCACGCGTAATGCAAGCAAAGGGCGGCTTTTTATGGGCATGCAAAAACTACGACGGCGACGTAATGAGCGACATGGTAGCATCCGCTTCTGGAAGCCTTGCAATGATGACAAGCGTTCTCGTTTCTCCAAGTGGCGTTTTCGAGTTTGAAGCCGCACACGGTACCGTACAAAGACACTACTACAAATGGCAAAAAGGCGAAAAAACTTCAACCAATCCTGTGGCGCTAATTTTTGCTTGGACTGGAGCACTCGCAAAACGAGCAGAACTTGACGGCACGCCAGAGCTTGCAGAGTTTGCAAAAAAACTTGAAGATGCAACAATCTCAACCATTGAAGACGGATTCATGACAGGCGACCTTGCCCGAATTGCAGAGCCTAAGGCAAAAGAAGTACTAGACTCATGGCAGTTTATTGATAAAATTGCTGAGAAGTTATAGAAATCAAAAAAAAGTTGGCGATGCTGCCAACTTTTTTTCTTTTAAAGCACAAGGGAAAATTCTATCCACTCGCCTTTTACACCATTTACCACAATTTTTGCTTTATGAGCGTGAGCAATGGTTGATGCTATGGCAAGACCAAGTCCACTTCCACCAGTATCTCGGGTACGCGATTTATCCGTTCGGTAAAAACGCTCAAAAATCTTTTTTCGAACCTTATCATCGATACCTTCACCTGTATTGAATACTGAAAAAATCTTTTTACTTCCCTGTTGTTTTAGAGAAACTTTAATAGTACCGTTTTCAGCGCAATGTTTAAGTGCATTATCTATAAAAATCACAGCAAGTTGTTTTATTCTGTTTTCATCGCCTTTTATACTTATACCATCTTCAATTTCAACATCAAACGTGTAGCCAGATTCAAAAGCTAAACTTTCAAAAGGTAAAATTGTTTGTGTAAGAGAGCGTGATATGTCAAAATTAATAAAATCGTATATCATTTCGCTTGAATCGTACTTTGCTAAATATAAAAGATCTTTTACCAAAAGGCTCATTCTATGCGCTTCACCTTTGATGTATTTAAACCACTTGTTATCACCAAGCTCATCTTCAAGCACATCAAGGTTAGTATTTATAACCGCAAGAGGTGTTTTTAATTCATGGCTTGTGTCTGCAACAAATTGTCGTTGTTTATTAAAGGCTGTTTTTATAGGTTTTAATGCCCAGTTAGATAGCACCAGGGCAATTAATGCTGATAATAACATTGAAAAGATATATACAAAAAAGAATACGGTATCTACTCTATACAATACCACATCCATCATTCTTCTATCCATAAATACAATTAAATACCCGTAGGGCTTTTCTGCTATTTGATACCGTAGTCCATCAATATTTCCATACTCTTCTCTGGCTTTAAAAGCTTGATTAGAAATAGTAACAATTTCGTCTGCTGAATAATTTATTGGGAAACGAGAAACCGTTCCTAACAAAAGACCATCTGAAGCAATTTTAACCGAAAAGGTGTTTCGTAGCTTTCCTAAATCTATTGGCTGCGTTGCATTTTCCGCAAAAAAATTTAAAGCTTCTAAAAAGGGAGAAAGATTTGTAGCACCGGTAATATTAGGTAAATCGAGTCCATCAGTTTTAACAAGATAATTGCTTATGTACTTAAAATCGTTATCAATTGCCCTTTCAAGCCCTGACTTTGCAAACGAAAAAAGGCTTACAAGAACAATGGTAATAGCGAGCATAATGGTTGCAAAATATTTCCACCGTAACCTTGAAAGCACTTTATTTGACTTTCTATCAATTTTAGTAGCAGCCATTTCTAAACACCCATTTCTAAGGCATAACCAACGCCGCGAACGGTTCTAATTTCTGCCTTAGCTCCTATAAACTGAAACTTCTTTCGTAAAAAAGAGATATATACTTCAACATTATTATATTCTGCGTCAGAATCCCCACCCCAAATTTTATCTATAATGCGTTCTTTTGATAAAATTTGTTCAGGATTATACATAAGTAGCTCCATTATTTGAAACTCTTTTAAGGGAAGATTAACCGATTCGCCTGAGCATTCGAGTGTATTTTTCTTTAAATTTAACTCTATATCACCATATGTTACGGATTCGCCTACCACTTCGCCTTTTCTGCGCAATAGAGCACGTGCACGCGCTAAAAGTTCTTTTGTAGCAAATGGTTTTGTAAGATAATCATCGGCCCCACAATCAAGGCCAGTTACCTTATCTTCAACTTCATCTTTTGCAGTAAGCATTAAAATAGGAGTTTGAATTTTTGACTCTCGCAACGTTTTTAAAACTTCAATTCCATTCATTTTTGGAAGCATTATATCTAGAAAAATAAGGTCATACACATCGTCTTTTGCATATGCCAATCCCGTTTGCCCGTCATGAACCACGTCAACTGAATATCCTTGCTTTTCCAATATTTCTT
>CAYJJW010000234.1:0-2592 GCA_964370555.1 uncultured Treponemataceae bacterium
CTTTATCCATTTCTAGGGCAGAAAAAACAAAACGGCACTTCCCTTTTGCAGCTTCCACATCGCTTGCATCAACTACATTCAAGTTTTTTATACTTTCTGGAATGTCGCTTCCAATTAACCATCTGCCTTTTACGGCTTCTTCAAATGTTTTACCTGCAGAGCGAGGGCTCGCCGCAACGTAGGTAACTTCAAACCACGGATGGTTTTCCAATGAACTAATATATCTTTGTCCTACCATACCGGTAGCACCCAAAACACCAACTTGTATCTTTTCCATTTTGATTTTCTCCTATTTTTTTTATGTCGTTCTGAGCCTGTCGAAGAATCTAAAAATTGTAAAAATTCCTATACTTCTCCAACATTCTATGTTCTACTTTTTTTCATAATTAGTAACTAGTAATTCGTAATTAAATCCCACACTCTTTCAAAGCTGCTTCAATTATTTTCTTAGCACTGTCACAAGCTGCTACAACCGGAAGTCTTACGCCACCAGAAGGTAAACCTTTAACATTCATTGCATGCTTAATTGAAGATGGGTTTCCATCAACAAAGGCAGCTCTAAATATTGGCATTAAACGATAGTGAAGATCTCGTGCCTTTTCATAATTTCCGTCTAGTGCTAACTTTGTAAGTTCTGTCATAAGATCTGGAATAAGGTTTGACACAACAGAAACAATTCCGTCTCCACCTGCAGCAATGAGCGGCAATGTCATAGAATCATCCCCAGACAATACTGAAAAATCGGGCTTTTTAAGTGCAACTTGATGTACTACATCCATCATTTGATTAATGTCGCCAGAGGCTTCTTTTACACCTGCAATGTTTGGAAGTTCTGCAATGCGCACCATTGTTGGTGTCGAAATATTTTTCCCCGTTCTTCCTGCAATGTTATATACGATAATTGGAATTCCAACCTTACTTACTGCTTCAAAGTGTCTATAGATTCCCTCATCCGAAGGCTTATTATAATATGGAGTTACAACGAGTGCGTAATCTGCTCCCCATTTTTTTGCTCTTTCACAATAGTGTACGGCGTCCGCAGTATCATTGCTTCCGGCTCCCAAAATAATGGGAACCTTGCGTTTGGAATTTAGTTTATATTTTTCTACTTCTTCAAATACTATTGAAATAATTTTTTCTTCTTCGTCGGCTTCTTTAAGTGTTGGTGTTTCGCCTGTTGTTCCAAGTGGAACCAAACCATCAATACCCTTTACTAATTGGATTTGAACTAACTTTCTAAATCCTTCAAAATCAACCGACCCATCATTGTTCATGGGCGTAATAAGTGCTGTAAAAGCTCCTTGTAACTTTGCCATTCAAAGCTCCTTGTATAGAATATAAACTAGACAGCATTATGACAGAAAAAGGGAAAAAATTCAAGGGGTATCGTTGTATTTTTATACATTTTAATTGCATTTTTATGCAGATTGATTTTTGTTTGAGTATTTATGCCTTTACCACGAAGATTGCTCATTTTTAAACCACAGATTAATATTGATTTAAATTAATCTGATAATAGAAATCCCATAAATCTGTGTAATCTGTGGATAAAAAGAAATTTATACGAAAAAAGCCGGCGTTCATGCCGGCAAGTTATAAAGCGCCTTTGCTTTATCTATTAATTTCCTGCAAACGCAGGCGAAAAAATTAACTATTGCACCCTAGTGGGCTAAAGTATTCTGGTGGATTTTCCATAAAGGCCCCCTTTATATATATAAAACTTAAGTGATAAAAAAATCACAAAAGCGATATTATCATTTCAAAAACGCATTAACTTTATTGTCTTGTAACACTTCTAACTAAAGATCGTCTTTAAGACTCATAAAACTAAACAACTTCGAAAGCCTAAACTTTCTATACGTCTTTAGTCATGTACTCAATACAAGAACTATAAAGCCACGTTTAAGAAACAAGTTATCAAGTACATATACTTAACAACTAACCTACTATAATTGTAACACACTTTACGAAAAAAGCAAGCTTTTTTTATATAAAAAGTGTTAAATTTACGTTAAAAATAACTATACATAGTGTAAAATTATACTTAATAGTGCTTGAATAAAAGATAAAAATACGGCATAATCAACACCTTAAAGGATAAACTATGACAAAAAAAATTATTCACGCTGATAATAGCGACTTTTTTAGAAAACTGGTAAAAACATTTTTATCTGAAGAAGGTTACATGACTGAAAATACTGATTCAGGAGCAGAAACTCTTTTGCATGTAGAAGATGGTAGCGCTGAAGCTATCATTATGGGAATGGCACTAAAAGATATGAGCTCAGAAGAATTGGTAAAAAAAATACTTATGTATCCTAAAAAGATTCCTGTAATTATTTTAACGTCAAATGATGATGAAGCAGAAAAAGAAAAATATCTAAAAATTGGTTTCACTGCCTACATCACAAAGTCAGGTCATTGGCAAAATGAGCTTTTAGAAGCTTTGGCACATAGATTTGATTAATTGTTTTTTAGCTCTCGTTTGAGAGCTTTTTTTATGTAAAAAAAAGACTTTCGATTTCTCGAAAGTCTTTTTTAGCGACAATTGGGCTTGAACCAATGACCTAACGGATATGAGCCGTTTGCTCT
>CAYJJW010000235.1:0-2555 GCA_964370555.1 uncultured Treponemataceae bacterium
CACTTTTTTTTAATAGCTTAAAGTCAAAAAAATATGAATTTGTTACAGAATTGTTTCTTACGGTCTATTTAATCTTTCTTGCAAGAAGCCCTATTTTTGCTATGGTAAATAGATACACTTCTGTTGTGGATATACAAGCGGGAGTAGATTTTCATTATTTAGTATCAGCTCCTACATTATTGTTTTTTTTGTATCTAATCATTGTAAAAAGTGTTAAATATATACTTCCTTTTGTACTTATTATATTATCATTACCCTATATGGGTAATACAGATTTGTTTATATATTTTTATGGTATATCTATTTTTGGCTTTTTCTTTCGTGGTCTCACATACTCTGTAAAAGAATTACGGCTAAAAAATAGAGAAGTTTCTGCTTTTACAATTAAGCAGGGTATGGATACTCTTTCTGCAGGGGTTTTATTTGCAAGTGCTGACGGACATACTTTTTTGGTAAACACCTGTATGCTCGAACTAATGGAAAGATTTTTTGATCGTGAGCAATTAAATGCAAAAATATTTTGGGAAGATATTTTGGCCGGAAAAGCAAAGGACGCAATGACTCAATTATTGCTAAGTACTGTACTAATTAGAACACATTGTACTTCTTGGTCATTTATTAGGAGAGAATTTAAAGTTGGAAAACAAATCTTTGTTGAAATTATAGCAACCGATGTAACTGAAGTAGACAGTAGCTTTTTAGCACTTGAAAAGGATTCAAAAACCTTACTTGAGCAAAATGAAGAAATAAGAATGCTAAGTGAAAATATGATTAAGCTTAGAGAAGAGCAAGAGTTTTCAAGAATAAGAAGTCAAATACATGATGTTATGGGTCAAAGACTGACTGCAATTCAAAGATTATTGCATAGTCAAAAAACAAGTGATTATGGAGATATCATTCCTTTGCTACAGAATATTGTTGAAAATATTCAAGAAGAAAAAAGCAAGGATATGGGGCATATGCTTTTAGAGTTGTGTCTGTATTTTAAGAAGATAGGAATTACTATAAAAATTGACGGAGAACTTCCAAATGATGAAGATATAGCATATTTATTTATTACAACTCTTCGTGAAGCAACTACTAATGCGTCTCGTCATGCGGGCTCTTCAATAGTCTATGCAACTATCAAAGAAACAAAAAATAAGTATGAATTTATTATAACAAATAATGGTAAAAAACCTACGGAAGCTGGTATAATAGGAGGAGGCCTTTCTGGAATTCAAATGCGTGTAGAAACTGCTGGTGGAAGTATTTGTTTTGATTGGATTCCTCGATTTGTTATTTCAATAGTAATGGAAAAAAAACATAAAAAAAGGGGTAAATCTAAATAGGATAATCATGATTAAGATATTGATGATTGATGACCATCGTTCAATTTTAGATGCGTTTTCTAATGTAATTAATGCACAAGATGGCTTAAAACTTGTTGGTTGTTTAACTGATACCAATACGGTACTAGAATGTTGTAAATCCCTTTCTCCTGATGTTGTTTTAACTGATATATCAATTGAAACGGCAAATACAGGTATAGAAGTTACTAAAATGATAAAGGAATCTTTTCCAGAAACTAAGGTAATAGTTATGTCCGGGTTTGATGAAATATCATACATACCAAGTGCAAAGGAAGCTGGCGCTGATGCTTTTTTGTCAAAGTCAAGGCCAATTCCTGAATTTATAGAAATGATTCATGCAGTTATGAAAGGTGAGGGTACCTTTCCTGAGCCAGTAACTATACCGACTGCAAGAGGGCACTCTCCGTTTAGCGAGCGAGAAATTGAAGTACTACGCTTGCTGTGCAAGTCTTATACTCGTGAAGAGATTGCAGAAGAGCTCAAAATAGCTTCGGGAACTGTAAAAAGGCATATGGAAAACATGCTTATAAAATCCGGTTGTAAAAAAACAATGGAGCTTGTTGTTTTGGTTATTAGTAAGGGGTGGATTGCAGGCGATTAACCTATCCAAAAAGCTTTCCCAAAAAACCGGACTTTTTGCAAACATTTTTTCGCTTAATATCAACAATACTTGCAGTCATTGGAAGCTTATCTAAAAACTTGTCAGCACCATACTTTATTTTATAGTTTATTTCTTCATCATAAAGAGTAACAACCTGGTAAAAGTTTACAGCATCTGTGTCATTAAATTTACACATGTGGCCATCTTCTCCAATGCCTTCTGTCATTACAAGAATAATGCCATTAAGTTCAGTGTTATCGGCGAAGGGATCTTGGTTAGAAACTGAATGCATACAGCCAAGCCAGGTATCGTATTCAGTGGGGTAACGTGCAAGCGTTTTTAAAAGCCTAATTGGCCAATACCATTTTTCATCATCGCTGTTTATATCCCAGTTTGATGGAAGTTTTATTAATAGTTCTGCTCTTCCAACATTGTAGCTTTCGAATTGTTCTGGCACATTCATTTTATGTGCCCCCATTCCCATGGTAACAAGCGTGTAATGCCGTCAGCTTATTCATCATAAATTCGTCTAGGCAAAACCGTAATACCATATTCGTGAATAAGTTCGGGTTCTTTATCTGTGATAACGTAGAGTACGCTTT
>CAYJJW010000236.1:0-2542 GCA_964370555.1 uncultured Treponemataceae bacterium
GCATTCATTTACAACCTCCTATAATTTAAAACGAAGCTTTATTCTAAAAGGCAAAAAGCTTTTCTAAGCCTTTATATCCTTTGGGAATATAAATTAATTTGTCAGCTAGAGAAACAACTACGCACGTTGTTTCAGACCAACCGTGAAAACAAAATTTATAATTTTTTCTAAGAAAAAACTTTTCTACATTTTTTTTAAGTTCTGTAGGAACAGAGTTTTCACAAATTATTACACCTGTAATGGTGCTTTTTTTATGTAATTTGTTTGGATTTGCAATGTTTTGTGAATTTTCTATAAGGTATTTTTGAAATTCTTCTAATTTTTCTATCGTATAATCTTTTTCGTATTTAAAAAACATATGTTCAAAAACAGAAAAGCCTTCATATACTGTTGCGCGGGTTAAAAATGATTTGAAAAAATTGTTTTGGTGAAAAGCATAGAGGTCAAAAAAAGTGTTATATTTTTCTTCGTTATAATGCAAATTAAAGTGCTGGCGCAATCTATTCGCTATTTGAGTAAAATAGTTTTTTGCATCATCTGTCATTAATGAATTTGTAAACGTATCCATAAAAACCCCATTGTTTTAAAAAATGGTACACAAAAAAACAGATTTTGTCAACTTCCAAAGGGGTAAAACTTTAAAAAAACTTAATATTTTTTGTTCTATTTAAGAAATATTATGTAATGATTTTACTTGACAGCACAATATATATTTGTTACAATTTAAAAAATGGTCCCTTCGTCTATCGGCTAGGACGGCGCCCTCTCACGGCGCAAAGACGGGTTCGATTCCCGTAGGGACTAAAAGAAAAGACTCCGCGAAGGAGTCTTTTTGCTATACAGCTTGCTCTAAGGCTTTTGCCAATTGATCGGGGCAAGAGGTAGATTTTGCACCACAGGTTACACCTTTAAACTTTGCAATAACATCCTTTGCTTCCATGCCAACTACAATGTTACTTATGCCAAGTAGGTTTCCAGGACATCCACCTAAAAATTCAACAGATTTTATTTTTGTACCGTCGAGTTCAAATGATATATTTGATGCACACACACCAGATGTTCTATATTCCATCTTTTTCTCCTAGATTTTTTTGTCTACATAGTTATACCGTAAAAAAAGGCAATTAGCAAGTAGCATAAGATTAAAAAATCACTGAATAATCTGCTCTTTTAGGCAGCGTAACACTTCCCGTTATTTTTTCGATAAGCATTTGTTGTACATCTTCTGCCGTTCTTGAAATAGCTTTACAGCCTTTAAACATCTCGTAGCCACCAGCACCGCTTGCTCTATAGCCTGTAAGACCTAATCTATATGTCTTGTTCCCATCTAAGTCTTTTCCATCTTTTTGAAGTTTTACAACTCTTTTTCCTATAGGTTTTGTCACATCAAAAGTGTATTCTATGCCATAGTAAAAATCAAAATTGTAAAGCTCCAGTTTTTGCTTTGTATACTTAGGATTAATGTTAAGTGTTCCATTTTCAAGCACAAAAAAACTTGCAACGTGCTCAAGTGCATCTTTTATGATTTTTGCAGTAACTTCTAATGTGGTAATCTCGTTTGCAAAAGGGTAGGCACTTACAATGTCTCTCATTGTTACCGTTTTACTGAGTGGGTAGGGCTCATTCATAAGGCTTGTACAACAAAAATCGACGCCTGTTTTTTCTATAATTATGCTATTACAAAGGTCAGAAAAACGCCATCCATTTTCCATTATTTCTATAGGATTTGTTTGGTTTATTGGTTCAGAAAGTGTTCCAACGGGAATGTCGAGCCATGTTTGCACTCGCTCTTGTAAAGCTTGATACTTGTTTTCAAGTTCTAAACTTGCATTGGCGGCGCTCGCCATGATGTTTTTACTTATGACTTGCACACTCTTACTTTCTTCAAACAAAATATTAATGTCTGCATACCACGTAGCATTACTTGGAACTTGTAAGGTATGCGTACCAAAGATATCTGTACCTTGTACTTGCATGTGTTGATGCCCTGTGAGTAAAAGGTCAAACTCAAGCTCTTTACAAATAGCAAGACCGATGTTTTCATCATCTTTAGTAAGGTCATAGCTTTCAAGTTGTTCTAGGTCATGCTCAAAACCACCGTGATACACGCACACTAATACATCTACCTTTCCAACAAGTTCATCATGTGACTTTTTTATGCATTCAAACGTAGAAAGTATTTCAATATCTTTTAGGTTTGCCTTGTCTTCCCAAATATTTACGTAGTCTGTAACCGCTCCAATTAAGCCAATTGTTAAACCATTTTCTAACGTTTCTATGTGGTAGGGTAAAAAATCTATTTCGCCTTTTTTGTCTACCAGATTGCAACAAAGAACTTTTGCATGTATACCGTTTACATAGTTTTTTAGAATATTGTAGCCAAAGTTAAAATCATGGTTTCCAAGCGATACAAAGTTATAGCCAACGTCGTTTATAATGTTGGCAACTTCGCCATAGCCTTCTTCACTTTTTTGTAAGTACTGTAAGAAGGGGCTTCCTTGTATCATGTCGCCACCATCTATTAAAAGAGTATTTTCTTTTT
>CAYJJW010000237.1:0-2528 GCA_964370555.1 uncultured Treponemataceae bacterium
TTCCTTCGTTAAGATATTTAACAAAGTGTCTAATACCACCATCAAATTGGAATACTACCTCTTTTGGAGTTGAAAGTCTTTCATCTCTAAAAACAATAGTGATTCCACTTGTTAAAAATGCAAGTTCTCTTAAACGATTACAAAGTACATCAAAATTATGTGTTGTAGTTTCGGTAAAAATAGTTGGATCTGGTTTCCAACGAATTGTTGTACCCCTTCTTTCTGAAGTTCCAATTTCTTTAACGGGAGCTTGAGATTTACCTATTTTAAATTCTTGAAAATATTTTTTTCCGTCTTTTTCTACATATGCTTCAAGCTTTGTTGAAAGGGCGTTTACACAAGAAACACCAACCCCGTGAAGACCACCTGAAACTTTATAAGAACCTTTGTCAAATTTACCCCCGGCATGAAGTTTTGTAAGTACTAATTCAAGAGCACTTATACCTTCTCCGGGGTGAATATCAATAGGAATACCACGACCGTTATCTTCTACACGAACAATATCGTCCGGTTCGAGAACAACGAGAATTTTATCACAATGACCTGCCATTGCTTCATCTATTGAGTTATCAACAACCTCATATACTAGGTGATGTAATCCATCAGGTCCTGTAGACCCAATATACATACCTGGTCTTTTCCTAACGGCTTCAAGTCCTTTAAGAACTTGAATATTTGTGGCTGAATAATTGGCTGTCATGTATAATCCTTTGAAAATAATATTTAAAAAAGTACAGATTTTATTATATCTGTATTGCAGAAAAAAGTAAAGGTAGGGTATAATACAGATTATGTCAAACGGTAATTATATAGATTTTTGGAAAGAAACAATATCTCAAATAAAAAACACTCTCAAAGAAGAAAATCGTTCATCAGAATATGATATGTGGTTTTCATCAATTTCTTATATTGGAGATAAAGATACAACTATTACCGTAGCCATTCCTTCTGTTTTTATGAAAGAACAATTTTCTTCCAGAGGCTATGACACAATGCTAGAAAAAAAAATGGAAGAATTAACAGGGAAACATTTTACTTTTGACTTTATTATAAAAAAAGTAGAAAATACTGAAACACATGAAGATGAAAAAGAAGAAACAAAACCTCAAGCAGTAGTAGAAAAAAAACTTGAAAAAGTAGAATTAAAAAATCATCCTGATTTAAATAATGATTATACTTTTGATAGCTTTGTTACAGGTGATAATAATTCATTTGCCTATAATGCAGCTTTGTCTATTTCAAAAAATCCGGCAAAAGCATATAATCCTGTTTTATTTTATGGTGGTGTAGGGCTTGGTAAAACTCACTTAATACAAGCTATTGGAAATTCATTACATCAACAAGGTTATAAAAAAATTATTTATATAACCGCAGAAACATTTACAAATGAATTTATATCTTCTTTAGGTGAAAAAACAACCCAAAAATTTAAAAATAAATATAGAACTGCAGATATACTTTTAATTGACGATATTCACTTTTTACAAAATAAAACATCAACACAAGAAGAATTATTTCATATTTTTAATTCTTTATATGAAGCAAATAAACAAATTGTTTTTACCTGTGACCGTCCTATTGCAGAATTAAAAGACATAACAGAACGATTAAAATCTCGCTTTGAAAGAGGATTAAATGTAGATTTACTTCCTCCTCAATTTGAAACACGTATTGCCATATTAGAAAAAAAATTAGAATCTATAAAATATCAAATGCCAAATAACGTAATTGAGAGTATAGATAAAAAGATTTTAACAATAATTGCACAAAATATAGAAACAAATGTTAGGGATTTAGAATCATGTTTAACTAAAATTACGGGTTATGCAGATTTAATGGGTAAACCTATAACCGAAGAAATTGTTTATGATCAACTAAGAGATAAATTTTCAGCTCCTCAACAAGGAAACATAACAATAGATACAATACAAAGAGTTGTATCAGAAGAATTTAATATTTCAACATCTGATATAAAAGGAAAGACAAGAAAAAAGAATATTGTTTTTGCAAGACAAATTGCAATGTACATAGCACAAAATTTAACAGAATATTCAACCACAGAATTAGGTGTTGAGTTTGGTAATAAAGATCATACAACAGTAATGCATTCCTGTAAAAAAATAGAAAATGACATTAAAAATGATTCTAAATTAGACTATAAAATACAAGGAATAGTAAAATTAATAAAAGATTATAAGAGACTTTAATAAAAAAAAATGTACACAAATTGTTAATAATGTGTTAATATAGTAGTGTACAACATTTTGCTTGTTAATATGTGGAAAACTAATATTTATAAAAGACATATTTATTAGTAAGGTAAATTAATATAATATAAGTATTTATATAAGTTATTAACTTATTAACAGGCTATATTACTATTACTATTAAATTTATATATATTATATAATAGAGTGAGGAAAAAATGAAATTTATATTTGACAGAGATGCAATGCTTAAAGAAATTAGTATAGCACAAGAAATTATTTCAACAAAAAATGCATTATCAATTCTTTCTAATGTTTTAT
>CAYJJW010000238.1:0-2506 GCA_964370555.1 uncultured Treponemataceae bacterium
AAGGGGCTTCCTTGTATCATGTCGCCACCATCTATTAAAAGAGTATTTTCTTTTTTTGAGCTTATTTCATTTGCTATGGCAAAAAGCCCCATGTTACAAGGCTCTACTTGCTTGTAATTTGTGGGGTAAAAATATCCATGAACATCGGTTGTAAAATATATTTTTGCGCTTTTTGCCATGTAGATTTTAGCCTCGAGTAAGTTTTACACGGATTTTGCCTGAAAAATATTCTATAACAAATACAAGAATAATTAAGCCTAAAAGGTATGATCCTACATCGTTCCATCTAAACTCATTCATAGCAAAAATAAGTGGAGCACCAATACCGCCTGCTCCTACAAGACCGAGTGTTGTAGCATCTCTAAGATTCATGTCAAATCGGTACACAACGGTCGAAATAAAGTCAGGCATTAATTGAGGAATTACCCCGTGTCGTACTTTGTGAAAACCGTTACACCCCATTGCACTCATCGATTCTAAAATACCAAAGTTTAAGTCTTCAATTGTTTCTACATACAATTTTGTAAGCATTCCAACTGAGGTTAAACTCATGGTTAAAAGCCCTGCAAAGGGGCCGGGGCCTGAAACACGAATAAACATGAGCCCGTACACGAATGCAGGAATTGTTCGTATTACCATGGTTAAAAATCGGCCAATCCATGAAACACCCTTTGGAACCATGTTTGATGCACTTAAAAAGGCGGTAGGAAGAGCAAGAATTGCTCCAATAAGTGTTCCTAAAAACGCAATACAAATTGTTTCTAATAAAAGGTATGGAATACCGGTGCTTGTAAGATTAAACAAATCCCATGATGGGTTAAAAAGTCCTTTAAGTATATTTTTTGCAACATCCATACCGCCACTTGTCATTTTTGGGTCGGTAATGCTGTTTCCTGAGTACATAAGAATTATAACTACAATAAAAAGGACAATGAGTTTTGTAATCCAGTTTTTAGGTGCGTTTTCATACGCTTTTTGTATTCTTTCGTTATACATTAATATATCCTTTTTATGATAGCTTTTTTCTGCAATAGCGACTTATAACTTCGATAATGCCAACTGTTACAAGAAGCGTTAATAAAATCATTCCAACTTTGTCATACTGTTTCCAGCCAAGCTTTTCGTTAAGCAAGAGTCCAAGCCCACCAGCACCAACGTAGCCAAGAATTGCAGAGTAGCGAACACTACCTTCAAAACAGTATAAGCAGTTTGCTATGTAGGTTGGAAGAATTTGCGGGGCAATGGCTGCCCAGAAGGCACGAATTTTTGTTGATCCCATTGCTTCCATAGCTTCGTATGCTCCCATATCTACGGTTTCAATTTGTTGATACAAAAGTTTCCCTATAAATGAAAAGGTAAAAATTGCAATGGCAACGGTACCTGCAAAAGAGCCGAGTCCAAAAATAAACACGGCAATAAGCGCAGATACCAAGGTTGGAAGTGTTCGGGTAATTCCTAAAATAAAGCGAACAAAGCCTACAACAGCTTTATTATGTACAATATTTGAAGACGCTAAAAAGGCAATAGGAACTGCCAATAGAGATCCTATTACAGATCCTACAACAGACATGGCCAGGGTTTCAATTAAGGGCTGCCATATTTCATTTATGTATGACCAATCAGGGGGAACCATTCTAATAAGGATATCAAAAAAGTAACTAATTCTTCGTACCAACTGTGCACCATCAAAATTGGTCATAAAACCTGCAAAAATTATTGCAACAAGCATTACAATTGTAATAAGAAGTGTTTTGCTTTTTGGCTCTTCTATTGTTTTTCCATTTTCTAGGGTAAAGGTTGTTGGCTTAAAGAGTCTTGCTTTTTCAGCCTTGAGGTTGTGTGCTTCCATCGTGCACCCCCTCTTTTTTTATATATATATCGTCTAAAATGGCTTTGTCTACTTTGTTAGCAGGGCCATCGTATATTATTTTTCCTTTTTTAATACCAATTACTCGGTCTGCATATTCCAATGCAAGTTCAACATGGTGAATGTTAATAATAATTGAAATATTCATGTTTTTATTGATGCGTTTAAAGTCATCCATAACCTGTTTTGCGGTTACGGGGTCTAGAGCTGCAACAGGCTCATCTGCTAAAATAATTTTTGGTTGTTGGGCAAGCGTTCTTGCAAGGGCTACACGCTGTTGTTGTCCGCCTGAAAGATGGTCAACACGAGAGTATGCTTTTTCTAAAATACCCACTTTATCGAGTGCTTCGAGCGCTAATAATTTATCTTCTTTAGGATATATGCCTAATAGAACTTTCCAAAACGGAAGATTTGGAACACGGGCTTGTAATACATTTTTAATAACGGTAGCACGAGTTACAAGATTGAATGATTGGAAAATCATGCCAACATTTCTTCTAAAAGTGCGAAGTTCTTTTCCTTGAAGGCTTCTAACATTAATGCCTTCAACTTCAACAATACCGTCTGTAACTTCTATCATTCTGTTTACAGTACGAATAAGTGTTGACTTACCTGCACCAGAAAGTCCAATAACTGCAA
>CAYJJW010000239.1:0-2499 GCA_964370555.1 uncultured Treponemataceae bacterium
TGAGAGCATGAGAAGAATTAGTTCAAATTTAGCAAATAATGATGCACAATACAATTTGCGCTTACAAGAGCATAAATCAAGTAATATGCAAAATAAAATAGGAACACAGCAGCGTATTCAAAATCTTCGTGACGACCCTCTAGGGGCTGGAAGGTTGGTGCGTTATCAGTCATATAATACACGGGTAAATCAATTTGAAAAAAATGCACAAACGCTGGTGGATCAATTTTCAGTTTCTGAAGGATACATGGATCATTCACTGCAAGTAATGCAACGAATTCGTGAGTTAGCAGTAACAGGTGCAAATGGTGTTTTTACCAAAGATGATATGCAAAACATGGCGGCCGAAGTTAATGAACTTCTTAACGAACTTGTGTCTTCTGCAAATGCTGTTAGTGCCGATGGAACTGCACTTTTTGCTGGAACAAGAACTCAAACTACTGCTTTTGCACCTCAGTTAGGCCCTGTGTATGGCTCTTCGGAACCACTTATTACAGAAGTACTGTACAATGGTTCTATACAAGGTAACAATGTTGAAGTTGATGAAGGCGATTATATGCAAATGAATAGAGCCGGGAGCAATATTTTTTGGGCAGAAAAACAAAGCTTAATAGGCGGGCGTGATGCAGGTCAATTTCAAGTATCTCAAAAAAGTGTTATAAGTGTTGATGGAACTGATATCACCCTAAATGAAGGCGATAATGTTCACTCAATTATTTCAAAGATTAATAATTCAGGGATTGCAGTAAAAGCAAGTTTAGACCCTGTAACAAATGGGCTAAGTCTTCAAACTACCGATTCTCGCCAATTATGGCTTGAAGATAAGTCTGGTACTACGTTAAGTGATTTAGGAATTATAAAAGATTCAAGCCAGCGCCCTCCATATAATATTGCCGATTCTGCAGATGTTACCGGTGGATCCTTGTTTGATAGCGTTATTTCATTTAGAGATGCCCTTTTACAAGGTGATCAAAAAACAATAGGTGGACGTGTGCTAGGTGGTGTAGACAGTGCTATAGGTAATTTAACAACGAGAATAGCAGAAGTCGGTGCTCAATACGAAAGAGCTGAGTCAAAGATTCAATTGGCACAAACAAATCATTTAAATTCAACTCAAATGATTTCAAGAGAAGGTGATATTGATTTAGCTGAAGCTATTACAGATATGAAAATGCTTGATTATACTAAACAAGCAACACTAAGTACAGCTGCAGAATTATACTCAAATACATTGCTTAATTATTTAAGATAGGGTATACTTAGAAGGTAATAATTATGGATGAAGTTTTGAACGAAGTAAAAACAAAAGTACATTTTCCAAACGGTTTATATGGCTTTGAAGCATATAATGATTTCTCTTTGTTTCCTGCTGAAATTGATTCGCTTTTGCGTTTACAGTCTGAAGATAACAATGACTTAGCATTTTTACTCATAGATCCGTTTATGTTTTTTTCGGAATATGAAATTGATGTAGATGATGATACCGTTGCTATGTTGGAAATTGATAATCCTGAGGATGTGTATGTGCTTGCAATCATTACTATTGTAAAATCTATGCCTGCAATTGTTACTGCTAATTTACAAGGCCCTGTTATTATTAACAGAAAAAACAAAAAAGCGCGTCAAATTGTGTTATTGGATCCTCGCTGGAAAACAAAGCATAATTTGTTTGAAAATAAGGTAGATTAACGGATGCTAATATTATCTCGAAAAATTAATGAAAAAATTAAAATAGGCGAAGATATTACTCTTACAATTTTAGAAGTAAGAGGCGACCAAGTAAAAATTGGTGTTGAAGCTCCAAAAGATGTAAAAGTTTTTCGCCAAGAGGTATATGAGTCTATACAAAAAGAAAACATGGAAGCAGCAAAACAACCTGAAGATTTAACAGGGCTTTCAAGTCTTTTTCCAAAGAGAACGTAAAATGAGCGCCAATAGGCGCTTTTTTTTATGTCCAAATATTTGTTAAAAAATACCACAGAGCTCCTGCAATCATAATTGCACCAAACCATAAAAGTGCTTCATAATCTATTCTATTCTTTTTTTTCTTAGTTTTTTCACTTTTAGTTGCTTCTGTAGTTGAATGTTCTTTTCCTAAAAGTATATAATCAATGCTTACATCATATTTTTGAGAAAGCAAAATTAGATTATCTACATCGGGAATTGCTTCTCCTGTTTCCCACTTTGAAATTGATTGTCTCGAAAGTCCTAATTTTTCTGCAAAGTCTTCTTGTGAAAGCCCTGTTTGTTTTCGCAACTCAACTAATCGTTTTGTAATGTTCATGCAATACTCCTATTCAATAGTGTTACACTAATAGTATATCACAGAATAGTAGTATACAAGCAATTCAACCTTGAAATATCGCAACTGCAGGTTGCAAAAATGTCAACCGATGGTTGCAAATCAAGCATTTAATGTTAATGCGTACCCCACACCACGTACCGTGCGTATCTTTGTTGTAGTACCTATAGATTGAAGTTTTTTTCGTATTAATGAAA
>CAYJJW010000240.1:0-2488 GCA_964370555.1 uncultured Treponemataceae bacterium
GGATAATTACCGAGAAAATACCAAGCGTGAAAAATCAGAAATGGAAACCATCAAAGCGAGTATCGATAAGCCCTTTGCGCAATTTGAGGAGCTGTCCTTGGTGCGTGAAAATCATTCTGCCGTCATTCGTGAGCTACAAAGAATGCAGGATGAACCTGGCTATGTGAGTGAGTGGAAGCCGAGGGATATTGTCTCTATAGATAGAACAAATTATCATTTGAAAGCGGGATAATTTGAAGTTAAAGGGCATTTGATTTTTAATCGCTTGATTATACATGTTAAACTTGATAACAGGAATGTTGTGGGTCATTAATTTTTTACAGGCAGGTAACTATATGTCACAAGCAAGAGTGATCATTTTGAATAAAACTTTTAAAAAATTCCCTGAAAATTGGACGCTATACTTTCAATATTGCATCTACAAATATGCAGATGGTTCTGATCAGCGTGGGTATAGATTTATTTGGGAGCGTCCAGATGGAACGCTGCAAGCTGCAAGAGGCCAAGCTCGAATACCTTCACTGGCTGTCATGTTGGAGTTAGCCAGTAAGGCGCTAGAAGAAGGGTGGGGTGGGAACTTTGATGAAGATGATGTCTGTACTGGTGATATCTTAAAGACTTAATAAGGTTAATATATTAAATATATGCACCTTGTTTTAAAGCTTGAGGTAAAATTTTTAGTTGCCAAGTAAAACCATTAGAACAGTAAAAGGCAAGTTGTTGGTAAAAAACATAATCCCCTGCGACTTTCATTCTGAAGGTTGCAGGGGATGGCAAGTAGAGGGACAGCTTTTACTGAAGTTGCATTTAATTTAATTAAGAATTCAATCTTAGTATATAACTTTCGAAGCAATATTGTCTCTGGGTTTTTTTTAACGCAATATCATGCTTTAGAATATCAGCATGCGTTTCGAGCATTGAGTGTTGTGAAGAAAATGTAGGCATTAGATAGAATTGTCTTCTTACATTTTCAAGGTTGTCCATGTGACATCTATTAGGGTTCTCGTATACCACAATGGCGTCAGGAAGGCTTATAATAGCAAAATTAAGTTTTGAAGATGAAAACTTTGAAAATCGCCCATCATGCGCCATAAAACGAGTTTCAATGGCAGATTCGTCAATGTTTTCGATAATGGGCTCATTTTTATCTCCATAGAAGGCTTGCCATATGCAGCCAGTATAAGGTAGTGGGGCTAGCTGAGGGGGAGACGTAAGAACTAGTCTAGAATGAGTATAGTAAGGTAAACAATAGTCAAGAGGTATTTTACACGGGAAAGTTTCAGGGTCTTGAAGGTCAATCCATAAAATATTAATTTTACTTTCATCAAACTGTTTTTCTTCCTCTTTCATTGCGCAAACTTTACTTATAACATTTGTATCTATCTCTTTACTGGTTGTATTTTCCATGGATTGTCCAAAAGGAGCTCGGCTTATGATGCTCTTGATAAATACAGATTCATTTTCTTTTTTTTCACAAAGCTCCTCTAGGATAGCGCAGTCGGAATTTTTTGACAAATATTTTGCGTGAACTTCAACAAGGCACTCTATTCCATTTATAAAAAAATGAAAATCAGGTGTGCTTTTCTTTTGTTGAGGAATATTCTTAGGGTTAAATCCAGCTTGTATTAGTGCTGAAAACGCTCGAATTTCTGCAAGTGCTGACATTGGATTTGTGTAGTCGCTAGTTTCAAGTAGACGTTTTTTTATTGATTTAAAGTAATCTGGGTTTTTATTTTTTATAATTTCAACGCTATAATCTGTATTAACAGCTGCAGTATGTTCAGCTTCTTTATCAAAAGATTTTTCCTCTAAGTTCTTTATAAGAGCATAAACAGGATGCAACCTTTCTCCAGTTTTTTTTTGACTAATTTTTTTGAGCTCCTCTTCAGAAAAAATACTTTTTAGCTGAACTTGAAAAGTAAGGCGTGCAATTGATAATGCGTCACCAGTTTTTAATTTGAACGCGTTAGGGTTTTTAATATACTCTTTTACTGTCATTTCATATGATTTTTTTAATGACTCATAACATTTTCCTGAGAATATAACATTATGATTGATAATGTTTTGGATATTACCTACGAATTTACCCTCATTATCATCAATTCGAATGTCAAAAATATGTTCTCCCCATTGATTGTTTGGGAAAATGCTCATAATACTCTCCTTCTCGTTGAGGTGCAGCGTGTAGCTTTTTAAAGTACACATATCTCAGAAAGGGAGTATAGGCAATAGTGTATTTGGAATTTGTTATTTATTGGGCGTATGTCGGCTATGGATACATTATTGGTTTTTATAGAAGATTACTTTGTTGAAGTGTAAACTGTTTGTAAAAAGTATTTTTGTCATTTTAGAAGCTTACTATGGTGTTGTGTAATAGCCTCTTAACAGATTCTGAGGGTCACGCATGCGTAGGCGTGTAGATGGAAATCCACAGGGTAAGGGGCAATTTCGCATCTGTCAGAACCTTGCACCGGTGTCCATATGGTAA
>CAYJJW010000241.1:0-2484 GCA_964370555.1 uncultured Treponemataceae bacterium
TTCTACAGCTGTGCTTATGTCATTCATAATTCCAGTTATATCAGTTGCAATTGAACCGACAGATTGTTCGACTTTTTCAACTTTTTCAAGTGAGCTATGTGTTGAATCCATTAAGTCATTATTTACATTAGTTATTGTATTTGTAGAATTATATAAAGATTTTACTAATGCTGTCATTTTTGCGCGAACTTGATTTAAGCCTTCTGCAATTACTTGAGCTTCATGCGTATTGCAATCACATGATTTTCCTGTAAAGTCACCAGTTGAAAGCACGTGACATTCTGACGAAATTGTTGCGAATGGTTTACTAATGCGTTTACTGATAATGCGAGTATATACGCAACCAAGAATAATAATTCCTAATGCCACTGAAACAGATAGGGTAACTAAAAAGTATAAATCGCCATAGAGATCTTTCATTGGACCTGCAAAAACGAGTGTCCAAGGTGTATGCTCAACTGGTGTTACACAAATATATTGATCGTTGTAAAATGTAAGTGTGCGCGTTGTAATTAGAAATGCATCGAGGTGGCTTTGCATTTTTTCATCTTTATCCACGTACTCACCAATTAAGTCGCGATTAAAATTTGTAATAAAGTTACCATTCTCATTGAGAACTGCGCTAAACGAATTTTCTGAAACTTTGCGACTTTCAGTAATATCTATAAGGCTATCTAAGTATACATCTATGGCTACAACTCCTTCAGGAGTAGCACTAGAATTAAATACAAGTTCAGAAATGGTAATAACATTTTTGCCTGTTTTATCATCAATGTGAGGATCTAAAAATGCTAGTTCTCCATTTGCATTTATTGCTTCAATAAACCACTGTTCTTTTGTATGGTCCCAATTAAAGCTTGGCTGTTCACCAGAACCTGTAATATAAAATGCGCTTTCTTGGACTAAGGGGTTAAGGCTTGCAAAATAAACATCTACAATATTGCTGTTTTGTTGTAGTAATTCTACAAGCATAGCTTCAAGGTCAGTTAAGTTTGGCTCCGTTTTTGAAATTGCACTAATAGTAAGGAGTAAATCGATTGATGGGCTAAGATGATATTCTATGCTTTTTTCAAGTAACTCTGTTGTAACATCAATAGAATCTTCAATGTTTTGAGCAAGCGTTTGTTCTGCGCTGTAGATAAAAATACCTGCTACAATTGCAACAACTCCAATGAGCATACAGATAGTGATTCGCATTATGCGAAATGATAATGATTGTTTCATATCAATACCTTCCTTTGATTTATTTTAGGCATTATAACACAACATGTGTTTAAAATCAAACAAATGTTTAAAATAATGTAAAATAATCAAAAAAAGTACGATATTTACACAAAAAAAACGCTACCCTTTTAGGCAGCGTCGAAACATGTTACTCCGTTGAATCATCTATCTTAAATAATTCAACCGCTTCATTAAGTTTTTGAATACTTTCTTTACCGGAATTAACACCTACTACAACGGTATTTGCAGATGAAGTAATATTGCCTATGTCTTTTTTTATTTTATCAATGAGCCCCATTAAATGGGCATTAGAATCTTCATCAGATTCTTTTGTTTGTTTTGTAACTTCAAGAATGCTTGATGCATTTGTTTTTATTTGATTAGTTATTTCATCAACACCCACCATGCTTTCAAATACCTGTCTTGAACCTATGGATTGCTCTTGCATAGCACTTTTTACTTCTTGTGTAATTTGTGCTACTTGATTTATTCCTTCCATAGTGATATTTGCAGCACTACTGAGTTTTTCTGAATATTGTACAATTTCTTCTAAAAGAGTCTTTATTGATGCAATTACACTACTTGCACTTTTAGATTGACTCGATGTAGTTTCTGCAAGTTTTCTAATTTCATCTGATACAACCGCAAAGCCTTTTCCAGCTTCTCCAGCGTGAGCTGCTTCTATAGCTGCGTTCATAGCAAGTAAGTTTGTTTGCTCTGCAACACTTGCAATAAGATCATTTATTTCAACAAGCGACATTGAACTTCTGCTTACATCTTGGAGCTTTGAACCTGTTTCTTGAATATAGTTGTGTTCCTCTTCAATATTTTTTACTAATTGATGTACAAGGTCACTCATAGAAACTGTACTTCTATCAATAGAATTGATATTTTCGCTCATTTCTTTTATCGCACTTGAAGAATCTTCTAAATAAGATCCTTGCTTAGCTATTTGATTATTTAAGTTTGCCACTGATGATTCAATTGCACTTACCGCTTCTCCTGAAGCATTCATATAATCAACGATTTTACCTGTAATTGAACTTACCGATGTTTCTACTTCTTGAGCACTTTGCAATGATTTTTGTGTTGAACCTATAAGGTTTTCATTTTCATTTGTGATGTTCCCAGTTGACAAATACATCGATTGCACAAGGTTGGTCATGCTTCCTCTTATTTCATTAAGTCCATCTGCAATCATTTGCGCTTCTGAAGTATCGAATGATGGAGATTTTCCGGTAAAATCTCCTGTAGAAAGTA
>CAYJJW010000242.1:0-2470 GCA_964370555.1 uncultured Treponemataceae bacterium
TTAAAATTGTGTGGTCAATCATTTTTGCCAACTGTTCTACGGTTAATTTTTCCATAATTTTCTCCTATAGCTCTGCTAAATCTTCATATGTTTCTAATAATGCATAATATGCTTTGTCAAAAACTTTTTTTACTTCATCATATTTTGCATGATTTTCTTTGTTAAACTCAATTACATCATCAACTTTAATAAATTTTTCAATGTCATCAAAGCTGTCCAAAACGCCAGCTCCTACCCCTGCAGCAAGTGCAGCTCCCATAGAAGTTGCTTCTTCAAGATAATTTAGTTTATTCACCTTTACACCATAAACATCTGCAAGCACTTTTCGCACTTCGGGGCTCTTAGCTAAACCTCCAATTATATTTATTGATGATATAGTTGCTTTTTCTCTAAAAATATCAAGAATGATGCATAGATTCATTAATACGCCTTCAACACCTGAGCGAACAAAGTCACCTCGATTATGCTCCATTTTCATACCCACGTATGCACCGCGCGCATTTGCATTCCACCTAGGGCTTCTTTCTCCCATTATATAGGGAAGATATAAAAGACCGTTTGCACCAATTTTTGAGTTTTTTATGCCTTCATCCATTTCTTTATAAACACTTTCATGTTTATCATACAATAAGTCTTTTATAAAGTTAAAGGAATTCGCGGCTGCTTGCATTGTACCGTTTGGCGTAACATACCCTTTAATTAAGTGCGCCCAATTATAAGTACGCATTTCATCATCATACACAGGTTCTTTACTGGTATATGAAACCCAAGAAGAAGATCCCAAATAATTAAAAGCCACATTTTCACGAACAGAGCCTGCCCCAACAGCAGCGCAAACACCGTCTCCACCACCTATTACAATTTTTGTTCCTTCTGCAAGGTTGCAAATTGCTGCTATTTTTGCATCGATAGTGCCTGCAATGTGAGTAGAATCAAAAACATCAGGAAGTAAAGACTTATCAACACCAATGATGTTTAGAATTTTTTCAGACCACTCAAAGGTATTTAAATCAAAGCAGTTTGTGCCCGAAGCATCAGAATAATCTGTTACAAACTCCCCAGTAAGTTTTTGAATAATATAATCTTTTGGTTGTAGCAATTTGTATGTTTTTTCAAAAATTTCTGGTTCATTTTCTCGAATCCACATAAGTTTTTCAATGCTGTACGATGCACTAATTTTATGCCCAGTAATTTTGTAAAACTCTTTTTCATCAATTTTACTTCGTATAAAAGCTTCTTCGTTTTGGCTTCGTTGGTCAGCCCAAATAATTGCAGGGCGTAGGTGGTTTCCATCTTTGTCAACCACCACACACCCCATCATTTGTCCACTAAATGCAAGGGCAGCAACGTTTGTCTTATCTACACCATCTAAAAGTTGTTTATTAGTTACACAAACAGCGTTCCACCAGTCTTCAGGATTTTGTTCTGCCCAGTTTCCATTAAAAAAATGTGTATTGTAAGCATGCGTTACACTTTTTATAAGATTTCCATCTGTGTCAAAAAGAGTTGCCTTATTTCCGGTAGTTCCTAAATCGTGCGCTATTAAGTACGTTGCCATAGAATTTTCCTATAAATCTTCAAATGGTTTTAAGATAATGTCGAGCTTTTTCATAGTATCATCATCAATTGACCATTCTGTACATGCTACATTTTTTTCTAATTGCTCTACCTTTGAAGCTCCACCAATAATAGACGTAACTTCAGGTTTTGCTATTAACCAGTTAAGAGCAAGCTCATTCATTGGTTTTCCAATTTCGTCTGCTAAATCTTTTATTTTTTGAGCACCGTCAAAGTAAGTTTGAAAATCTGGTCCAACAAGTTTAGGATTTGCATTTCTAATATCATCTTTTGAAAAGCTAATACCAGAATTAAATTTTCCGGCTAAAAGACCTTGAAACAGAGGACTATAGGGTAAAAATGCTTGACCGTATTTTGCACACTGTGGTAGTGTTTCTTTTTCAGTTTTGTATTCAAGCGGAATACTGTGATACGTAGTTGGATTACGTTCAAGCATATTGTAAAGCCCTTGTTGACAGTCAACAGAAATATATTTCATCATTGTTTCTACTTCTTCCACGCTATAGTTACTTAAACCAACATAACGAATTTTTCCGCTTTGTTTAATAATGTTTAGAGCTTCTGCTGTTTCTTCTAGCGGTACATTGTGGTCAGGCCAGTGCATTTGATAAATATCGATATAATCGGTATCTAATCTTTCTAAGCTTTCATCAATTTCTTTTAATAGACTTTCCTTTGAAAGGTTATTTGTAGTTTCATGTTTTTCATTCCACAAAAGTCCTCCCTTAGAAGCAATTATTACTTTATCTCTTTTTCCTTTTAAAGCTTTTCCAAGCACTTTTTCTGAGTTTCCCCATCCATATACAGGAGCTACATCAAAAAAATTAATACCTAAATCAATTGCCTTATGAACAATATTGATTGAGTTTTCATCACTTGAATTATCCCAATC
>CAYJJW010000243.1:0-2405 GCA_964370555.1 uncultured Treponemataceae bacterium
TTAAGAAAAACTCCATTTTTAATATCAAAAGTTTTTATACAGGAGTTTGCAACCTGCACTATTTCTAGTCCATAGGTTTCAAACGTATTATTTTCTAAGACATGGTATTTAAGATACTCTGTCAAATTTGAAATGAATTTTCTTTTTTCCAGTTGAAAATTTATTCGCTCCTCAGGAATTATTTGTAAAAGAGAATCAGAATTTATTTCTTGTTCATATTCTAATTTTGTCTTTCTGATATTCATTACTATATGCCTATATTTCCAGAATAGTATTCAAAATTTCTTTTGCTCGAGTAGGATCATTACATTCCATAGTGTTGGTAATAGAATTAAGGTAATACAAAGGTGCAACATCAAATAATTCAGGGTTACATGGTTTTCCATCAACAAAATCAACTTTGCCATATATAATATGTTTAATTTCTGCATGCAAAAACCTTTGTGCAAAATTTAAAACAGAAAACATTACAATTGGCAAAGGCTTTGGCCCATATGTTATATCTGAATATATCTCTTGCCTTTCTTGAATTTTCTCAATCATTTGGCTAAGCAAGTGTTCATGTGTTTCCTTTGTTTCCTTAAAAGGCGAATCAATATACTCATATGTTATTTTTGCCCCAATATCTTCATTTATTGAATCTAGTTCTGCCATAAATTCGCCCATATTCCGTTTTGCATTTTTATTTATATCATCTTTTAGCAGGAGCACAACAGTAACAATGTCTGCTTTTTTTAATGTTGCACCAAGAACAGCATTTATGGGAAAAATAACAGGCTTGGAAATTGCTGCTATGCCATTATTTTCATAACTCATTTTTTGTAAATCATTTTTCATCATTATAGTTGAAAATACCAACTTTTCCATATTTACGCTCCTATTCCTTCAAGTTGCAAGTCAAATTCATATGCTTGTTTTTTTCTCTTCCACTCGCATGTTTCTTTCTTTTTTCTCTTATATTTTTCACTATCATCTGCACGAAATTGTTTTCGATATAAAACTTGTCTTGGTGTTTCTGGAAAAATGTCTTTTTCAATTTCTGAATAAAAAGAATCTTGCATAGTTCTATTATTACAGTGAAAATAAGGGTTTTCCTTCCATTCTTTTTTTAGAAAATTATACTCTTCTCTGCTGATTCTATTAACACTTAATATAGCATCTTGATGATGATGTTTTACACGCGGATAAAAACGTACTTTTGAGGCTGCGTCCTTCCCAGATTCTGCTATTACCCCAAATTTACCCCGATAATAATTGTTTCGTCCTACATGCCCACACTTTGCAACAACCTTGTAATAATATACCATAATAACCTCCATAATTCAATAGTACTTTTCTTTAACCTATATAGTACTAAAAACAAGAAGCCTTAACACTTTTTAATTTTTATTTCCAAAAATAATATAAAAAAAACTACCATTGACACCCATCTAAAAATTCACTACTATTCCTACATGGAACCAATTCAACTTATTGCCTTTTTAGGAAACTATGGCAGAAAATACGAAAAAAATAGACACAACGTTGCGTGGCTTTATGCAGACTCTTTACCACAACTTAGTGGCGTAACATGGCAAAAAAAATTTAAAGGACAGTTTGCTTCTTTTACTATTGATGGAAGCCAAGTGTACGCAATTAAGCCCGAAACATATATGAACTTATCGGGGCAAAGCATACAAGAATGTGCCTCCTTTTATAAAATAAAGGCAGAAAACATACTCGTAGTTCATGATGAACTTGAACTTAAACAAGGTTTTTTTAGTCTAAAATGGTCGGGTGGGCTCGGCGGACACAATGGACTTCGCTCAATGAAAGAATGTTTTGGCACTGCCGATTTTTGGCGCCTTCGCTTTGGAATAGGACGGCCTAACCATGATGATATTTCGGGGTGGGTACTGTCTGACTTTACAAGTGATGAAAGCATTATAAACGCTCAAGCCTTTGACATGGCAAAGCCACTTATCGACAGCCTACTCACAAAAGACCCAAATAAGCTATTGAACGAGTGGAAAAAGGTAAGCGTGAACCAAAACTAAGGAGCATTACAGTGAAAAATAATGAGGCATTTGAAAATTTTATCGATATTATAAAACGATTACGTGCTCCAGATGGGTGCCCGTGGGATAGAGAGCAAACCCCTGAGAGCCTACGTTCTACTTTTATAGAAGAAACCTATGAGGCAATTGATGCCATAAACTCTAATCATATCGCTCATATTCGAGAAGAGCTTGGCGACACCTTTTTAAACGTTGCAATGATTTCATACATGTATGAAGAGCAAGGCGATTTTACTGTAGCAGAAGTATTAGACGAAGTTTCTGAAAAATTGGTACGCCGACACCCGCATGTTTTTCCTGAATCTGAAGGGCATTCAATTGTAGAAAATGAAGCCACCACAAGCGGTG
>CAYJJW010000244.1:0-2396 GCA_964370555.1 uncultured Treponemataceae bacterium
TTTTTATGGTATGTAAGGGAAACAGAACAATTTTTGCACTGTAAATCGTTAGAACAAGAGTTACACTTAAAAAAATGTGTAAACCCTCGTCTATTTAAAAAGAGAATTACTTGTTTTCCATTTTTAAGTGTTTCTCTCATTTCATCTTCTAATCTTTTAGAAATGCAACCATTTGTTTTCGATTCTGCACTTCCGTTCCCAAGATGAATAATTTCAATATTTGGTGGTTTACCGCCTGAAAGGCGTTTGGTAAGAACATGCTTTTTTATGGTTCCTTTTTCAATTTGTTGCCAGGCTTCAATAGAAGGCGTTGCGCTTCCCATAATAAGAGAGATGCTTAAATCATTGCAACGACGCATTGCAATTTGCCTAGCAGAATAACGTGGAGAATTATTTGATTTATATGAACCATCATGCTCTTCATCGATTATTATGAGGCCAAGATTTGGAACAGGAGCAAAAATTGCACTTCGAGCTCCAATAACGATTCGTGCCTTTTTATTGAGTATGCGCTTCCATTGTTCTAATCGCTGGCTACCGGTGAGCCCTGAATGGAGAACTGCAACTGTTTCTCCGAAACGTTTATATACCGATTCAATTACTTGGTGGGTAAGGCCTATTTCAGGCACAAGGTATATAATTCCTTTATCGCTTTTTAGCATTTCTTGTGCCACACGTAAAAAAACTTCGGTTTTCCCCGAACCTGTTGAACCATATAAGTAATGGAAATTAGCGTTATTAGTGTTTTGATTGCTTGCAGATAAAATAGCATCAACTGCTGTTTGTTGTTCATCAGACAAGTTATGTTCTGTGTATTCTTCTTCATCTCCAGCTAGTGATGTTGATAACTCTTTTTCTCTTCTGCCGGAGGGTAGCATTGCACTTAATGCTTCACCTCTTGAGCATAAGTAATATTTTTCCATCCAAAGGGCTAGTTTTACTTGTTCATCGGTAAAAATTGGTTCTTTATCTACAATGCGCTTTATTTCTTTTAATTTTTCTTCGGGAAAATCTATTGCACTGGGTTTTTCTGAAAAAATGCCTACAACAAAGCCTGTCATTTTACGCTTACCCAAGGGAACTTCAACACGCATTCCTATGCATATTTGCTCTGTTTCTGTAGTTGTGTAAAAAAAAGATTGAGAAAGAGGAATATTTAGAAAAATTTCTACATAGATTTTGTTATCCATGTTTTATCCGTTATCTTGATTATGAAAGGCCGATGCATAACTTGGAGAAAGTTCTTCCAGCTTTTGCTTAAAAAGTTTTAAATCTTCCCATGCGGGTATTTTATATGATGCATCTCGCAATAGTGCATTAGGATGATACGTTGCCATCAGCGGAATAGTTGGAATTTGAGAATTATTTTCAATTGGGTAGTTATAAAACTTTCCGTGAAGGTGGCCTATACCCTCTGCTGTCTGTAAGAGATTTTGTGCTGCTATACGTCCCACTGCTAGGATTAATGTTGGTTTTAATAGTATGATTTGGGCTTGCAAAAAAGACATACATGCTTCTGTTTCTGATGGCAACGGATCTCTATTGTGAGGCGGCCTACACTTTACAATATTTGTAATATAGCAATTTGTATGCCTCGATAATTGAATAGAGGCGAGCATTTTATCTAAAAGCTGACCTGCAGATCCTACAAAAGGTTGGCCTTGATTATCCTCATCTTCTTCCGGTGCTTCGCCAATGACTAAAACAATAGGATTTATAACGCCGGTACCGGGAACAGAATTTTTTCGACTTTTTTGTAAGTCACAACGAGTACAAACAGAGATTTTTTCTGTAATGGATTCAATAGTTTTACTGCTGTGTTCTTCGCTATTTGGAACTGTAGTAGTTTTTTCTTCTTGAGTAATATGATTTGTTTGAGTTTCTTTAATATTGATGCTAATAGCCTGTGTGGGTCTTCCATACACCCAATCGGATGTTTTATTAAGAAGATTTTCAAGTGCAGTTTTTTGTTCTAAATCCATATATATACTATACTGTCGAATGCAATTTTTTTCAAGTGGACAATCGCATTGTTGTCTGCTATACTCATTAGTATGAACTATATCGATTTTCATGCTGATACGCTTATACACTGGTTAAAGCAACAACAAAAAGGTTTAGACCTTGATTCAGATTTATACAATAATCCATACCATGTTGATTTTAGTCGTTTGCAAAAAAGTGGTTATGCAGCACAATTTTTTGCTTGTTATATAAACATACAAGAAAATCCTTTTTTTTCGCAAAATCATTTTGATGATGCACTTTTTGCAATTGAAAAACTACAAGAACAAGTTTCTTTATCGGATGGTATTGCAATTGCACGTTCGTATTCAGATTATATAAAAAATAAAAATACTAATGCATTTTCTTGTTTTATAAGTATTGAAGATGGT
>CAYJJW010000245.1:0-2374 GCA_964370555.1 uncultured Treponemataceae bacterium
ACCGCTATAAGGCCTGAAGTAAAGGCAAATAATTGTGTTCCAATGAGACCGTATCCTAAAAGTATTGCAATTGAAGCCCCTACGCTTGCTCCAGATGAAACTCCCAGTATATCGGGTGACACAAGTGGATTTTTAAACATACCTTGATATGCAGATCCTGACAGTGCAAGTGAAAATCCTATGAGTAGGGCTGCAAGAACTCTGGGAAGCCTAATATTATGCACAATAGTTATAGCTTGTGTATCTTCTACCGGTAAAAAAAAGAGTGCTTTTAGCGTGTCGGTAATAGTTAGCGTATAATATCCTAACGTAAGCGCAATTATAGAGAGTGCGCAACATAAAAAAAATAAAAGTATAATTTTTAGGTGTATGCTTTTTTTTTGTGTATTATCCATATTCATTATTTTTTCCTTGACGTAGTGTATAAGTCATGGTACTATGTAAGTCGTTATACTATTAAAAGAATAACGCTATGTGATTGATTTGTCAAGAAAAAAAATGTCATCCCGAGCGCAGTCGAGGGATCAAACGACTATATTTGGTAAATTGCATAGTAAATAACTATGAGGAGTTTGTATGAAAAAAAAAATTTTAGTATTTTTCACTATGCTTATGTGTGGGATAGTTTTTGCAGGGGCAAAGTCTGAGTCTTTGGTAGAGGATGATACGCGAACGATTGTTGATATGGCGGGGCGTTCTGTTGAAGTTTTAGCCGAAATTGATACCGTTTTTTCAACTAACCCAATAGGTACCATTTTTATATATACACTTGCTCCTGAAAAAATGGTTGCATGGAATTTTAAGCCTAATGATGCAGAAATGGAGTTTATTGCAAAGGAACAACAGTCTCTTCCAGCCTTTGGACAAGATGCACGAGTAAACTATGAAGCCGTATTAACTGCTAATCCTGATGTAATACTTGTGTATTTTCAAAATGTTAATGACAAATTGTATTCAGATATTGAAGCATTAGAAAAAGCACTTTCAAAACCAGTAGTTGCAATAAAGGGGCAACTTGTTGATGCAGATGAAACCTATGAGTTTTTAGGTGAATTACTAGGTGTAGAAAAAGAGGCAAAAAAACGCTCTGAGTATGTTAAAAATATTTTTGAAAATAATACTGAGGTTTTAAATAAGGTGAGTGTATATTTTGGTGACGGAGTTGCCTCATTAGACACTATTCCAAAAGGATCCCCATCAAGTCAAGAATTGGATTTAGCTGGTGTAGAAAATGTTGCCGATGTTGCCTCTGGCTCACAAAGTAGGGTAAGCATTTCTAGTGAGCAAATTATTGCATGGAATCCTGATATAATTCTTTTGAATGGTGAACCAAAGGAAGGACTTTCTCAAAATAAAGCGGTAGAGGATTTTATTACAAATCCTATATATAAAGATTTAAAAGCGGTAAAAGATGACCATGTGTATGGTGTTCCAAAAACGCCTTTTAGTTGGGTAGGGCGCCCAATTGGCGTGAACCGTCTTATTGGTGTGCAATGGATAGAACATCTTGCATATGGCACAAGTGATAAAGATTTAATTAAAACAGTAAAAGAATTTTACGAGCTTTTTTATCATATTGAACTAAGTGATGAAAATCTTGCAACATTAGGAATTAGGAATTAGGAATTAAAAAATGAAAGCTCTTGTATCTGTAAAACTTAAAAACTCTGAAATATTTTTCGGAAACGGTATCGCAGAGCTTTTGGAACATATTGATAAAACAGGATCTCTTTCTATGGCTTGCGGGGCAATGGACATGGCATATAGTAAAGCGTGGCGCATTATAAAGAGAGCAGAAAAAGAACTAAACTTTTTACTTGTAGAGCGCAAAACGGGTGGTCAAGGCGGTGGTGGTAGTACCCTTACGCAAGAAGGAAGAGATTTTTTGCAGAGATATCTCGAGTATGAAAAAGATATAAAGAATTATGCAACCAAAGTTTTTATAAAATACTTTTGATAAAAAAATATCAATTATTCATTATTTTCTCACTTTACTTTTTACTCTCTAATTGCTATAATTATTACACAAAAGGGGATGTTTCCTCTCTTATAATTTGTAACCATATTTTTAAGGGGCAATTAATGAATGAATCGGCACAAGTGGTGCCTTATCATTCATTTAGGAGTTTGCGTTGCAAACTCAATATAGTATGCCATTTTGCGCTACTCGCAAATGGCTTAAAAAAAGGCAAGTTCAAAAATGGAAGTTTTTTCCTTGCCTTTTTAATAGGAGATAACATGATTAAAACAGTAAAAGATGTAGAACTAAACGGTAAACGCATTGTAATGCGTGTAGATTTTAACGTACCAATGAAAGATGGTGTTGTACAAGACGATACTCGTATCCAAGCAGCACTTCCAACAATTAAGTATA
>CAYJJW010000246.1:0-2368 GCA_964370555.1 uncultured Treponemataceae bacterium
TTGTAATGTTTGATTAATTACAGACTCAATACATTCCTCGATATAGTTAGATACATTTAAAGACGGCAGAATTATTGAAACTTTAGGTTTACTCATATTTTTCCTCTTTTACTACATTGTACAAACAAATTTAAAATCATTACTGCATAAAACAGCAAAGTCTTTATTTCCATCATACATACTAGATGAAAACTGTATATTACTATCAGTTAAAACATTATGCATTTCTTTTAATGTAGCTGTTTCCCCTGGTCGATTACAATCATCAAGCGCGACAATAAAACTTTTTGAAAGACAATTAGGCAACATTCGTAATGTATCTATACGTGCAAATTGCTTCATATCACCTCCCAAAGGTGCATCAATACATATAAAATCAAATTGTTTATCTTTAAAAACTTCAGTAAAACCTTTATAAACACGCACTTCTGCATCTTTGTAAGAAACCATTTCTCTATCCAAATGCACAACATTAGTATTCTCTGTTAATTTAAAATCGTTGGTAAAAAAATCAATCCAGTTACTATCATGCTCTACTACAAAATGCTCAACATCTTTATTTGCAGCAGCATATTGTCCAATTAAACGGGTAGATTGCCCTAAACCTAATTCTAGTATTCGCTTAGGTTTAACTTCATTTAATATCCTGTAAATGACATATAATGCAGGATAGCCCATTGCCCATCTACCTGCCGAAAATGTTTTATTATGTAACCAGGTACTGTCGGTAATTGTGTTATTAAAAATAGCAGCCCATGTAGCTTCATCTGCAGAACGCTTAGCTTCAACAACTTTGTTTTGAACAGTCTTTTCACTTTCTGCAATTCGATTCAGTACACTTTGAGTTTTTTCATTTAATGTGTTAGAATAAGATTGCTCATGTGTATCAACTTTATTAATTATAGCCTTAGTTTTTTCATCTACAAAAGTTGTTGTTGTTTGTAAATTTGCATTAAGGGTCTCTATTACATATTTTGTTTTGTTTTCTAGAAGCGTAGTACCTTCTTCTTCAAATCGCTCTTGCTTTTCAAGTAAGGCTTCAAGTTGTTTATCTACGGCATCAAATCGTTGTTGCTTTACAAGTAATGCCTCAAGTTGTTTATCTATGGCATCAAACCGTTGTTGCTTTACAAGTAATGCCTCAAGTTGTTTGTCTACGACATCAAACCTTTGTTGTGATTCCAATATTTTAGATACGGAAGTATGTATTGAATCAAACACTGTGTTATAGGTGTCTATTTTTTTCTTAGTTTCTGCTTCACTTTTTTTAATATGCAATAATATGCTTTCAATTTCGCGATTAAATACTTTTATTGGAGGGGGAAGAACTGTTTTTAAAATATTTTTAAAACCCTGAATTAAACCCAAAACACTGCCTCCTTAGTGTACTTGTAAAATAATACCAGTTATAATACATAAAATTTTAATAGAAGTCAATAAGATACTATGTATGTAATTTTTGTTTACATTAATATCCAATTTTTTCATTATTATCTACAGCATAGTTTTTGTTTTTATCTTGGTATGGGTACAATGGCATTTTATCTATTCTGTAATAAAAAGTGCGATGCGGATCTAAAATTTCTATTGAAAAGAGAATATTTTTTAACTCATTCTCAAAATCAATTTCTTTTGCAATTAACTGCGTACCCCATAAAATTAGTAAGTTACCATCACCGGTAAAATCTACATCAGATGTTATGCGAGAATATAAGTTTGAATCTCTATATTCTTCTACCTTATCTGCGCTCCAATTTCCTTGAGAACCTTTAATTATATATTCTACATAACGCGAACCTTCCGCATTTGAAACTTCATCCCCTGCATTGTCAAACATGGCAATACTTCCATTTTTATGTAAAAACAATGCATGCTGATTTTTAGGCCCATCATCTAAACCGGCACCTTTCACTTGATATGGTTCTAAAGCCTGTATATCATGAAACGTATATTCAGGGTATGGAACCCCAGCACTTTTACCTATTCCCTCTCTTGTTTTTAGTGTTGAATCTGCCATCCACCACAAAAGTTTCCATTCACTATAATCTACTGCAATCACCCCTTGGCATCTGAGCGAAAAATACATACTATCAATTTCTTCATCATATACAAGTGAGTTTGCGTGTGCCCAATCTATAAGTTTTTGTACACCATTTTCATCTTCATAGATGTTGTCATCATCAAAAATAATTTTATTTAATATTTCTAGGTCACTTTGTTTACTTTCTGCTGTTGTAGCATTCACAATATCCCTAAAAAGAGAGCCAAAAGTTTTATCCTTTACAACTGTTCCATCAGTTCTATACTCAACTACTCTATCCTCAGAGCCCCAAGTAGATTCAGCTAAGGTAACATAGTTTCCGTTTTT
>CAYJJW010000247.1:0-2363 GCA_964370555.1 uncultured Treponemataceae bacterium
GTTTTTCTAAGTCTTCTTTTTTAAGCTGGGTAAACGAAAAAGGGCGAACTGTTTTTTCTTTGTTTTCCTCAGTCTTCCCTGCTGTTTTTTTATATGCATTTATACGATTATCGTTTAAGTTCATAGTTCTATAATACTGTATTTTTTGCGTGCGGGCAAGAGGGATACACAAAAAAAGCGGGCAGCCTAAATGACTGCCCGCTTACAAGTATCTAAACAAATACTTAATCAACAGTAAAATTCAAGCCGTTAGAATCTACAGAATATCTATTATTATTGTTATCATTAAATAATAAATCTGCAATCTTTCCTAAATCAGACACTGATAAACTACCAGGAGAAATAAACATAGGTCTTAAACCTTCAGTTATCCCTATATCTGATCCTGTAGCTAGATATCCTATGTAAAATTGGTCACTGTAGCTCCCCTTATGATACACATTGCTGAGAGCACTAGCATTATTTTTATTATCATTTATTACTATTACAGCAGAACTATAGGAATATTCACTACCTATAGTAAGAGATGCAGTGTCTTCTACATAAACTCCTGCACCTTCATCTGCTATTCCACCGGTAATTGTTAAATTTCCGGCAAACGTAACTTCTGCCTCAGCTCCAATATACAATACCCGCTGATTTTTTCCGCTTGCATCCAAAATACCAGGATTTAATGCATCACCTTTTAGTGTAATATATACATTACTTGCAAGATCTCCTCGGTCTATTGTTATCATTGCATTATCTTGGTCATCAGAATCTTGTGTAACTCTACCAGAAATTGTTATTACGAATTCCATGTACCCATTTAAACCAACATTAAGCAGAGCTTTATCAACTGCACGCTGTACACTAGCAAAAGGTTTATCCTCTGTTCCGTTATTGTTATCATCCCCTGTTTCAGACACATAAAAATAAGGAGTAGGTTTTTCTACTTGTCCTAACACCGAATCAAAGTAAAAAGGTATACTAGGGTCATCAGAAAAGAATTTTTGAAAATCTTCACTTGTTGGAGTGTATGTGCTATTAGCCAATTTTCTTACAATCGGTGTACCTTCCTCTTGACCTACATTTAGTGTAATTCCAATAACTGCATCCTCTGTAGATGTAAGCTCATTGCCAATAAAGATACCATAGCTTTCATCTGCTGACATATCGTAGGTAATATTTTTATCTCCACCAGCTGCACTTTTCATATTTCCTCTTACAGAAGTAGTACCTGCCAAAACTAAGGTTCCGTTTGAAGCTACGTGCGCACCGCCACCGAAATTTTGTGAAATATAAGCATCATCAAGTGTTAAAAGACCATCATTTTGCACCGTAATTGCACCAAAACCTTCTTTCGAAGTATTATTAATTACTGTTGGTTGAATAACGCTACTTTCATAAATTCCCGATTTTTCAATAGTTACGTGCCCACCATTTATTAATATTGCACCGGCACCTTCTGTATTATTATTATTTTTTAGTGAAACTTTATTGCCATCTACAAAGTTCACCTCTCCACCGTTTACCAGTATTAGAGGTGAGGTAGAAGAAACAAGTTCATTCCCATCAATAGTGAGATTTATATAATTAGTAAAATTAAGTATTCCATTATTATTAACTTCAATCAAAGGATTTGTACAAGACGCATGCCTTTTAAGAGTTATATTTTTTCCTTCAATATTCCATGTTGCAGCATCATTTACCGGAATAGTATCTACAACAAAAATAGTTGCGGTAGAGCTTGTAAGTAAACGCGCTCTATCAAATGTTTTAACAGCATTTGCAACACTATCACCCCTTCTTGCATCATCCCCATTTTGACCATCAATATATATTTCATCTGAAGGAATCATAAAAACTAAATCACCTTCTGCATTAAAACTTTTAGCAGAATTTACATCTAAAACAAAAGAATCAGGATCAATTGTAGCATTTAAACCTTTTTCAACTATTACTGTGCCATCTGTTAAACTTTCTCCTTGAGGAGGATTAGGATTTAAATAAATAACACTGAGAGGGCCATATGGATCATCATATAAGTTACCTTCAAGCGATACAGGACTCTCACCGCTAGAGGTCACAGTATACGTTACAGGTCGGTCTATACGTATATTACCTGAGTGTATTTTAAGTTTACCATTATTTTGTAAAATAATAGATTCAGGACTTGGATCAGATCCAATAAAAACATTGCCCGCTAGTTCTAAAGTACCTTCTACAGTAAAAATTGGATAACTAATACGTGATGAAACAATACTTAAATTTTCAAATTGCAATGTTTTACCTTCATTTATATGAACAAATGTAAAATCTGCATCGCTAAGAGTATACCCTAATTCAATCACTTGTCCCTCGTTAGGAGCCCAAACTTCATC
>CAYJJW010000248.1:0-2335 GCA_964370555.1 uncultured Treponemataceae bacterium
GGATGAAAAACACTCCCACTGCCCTCACCATAGCCTATATTGACTCTCGTGGCACCATTCGTGAAATGTATGATATGACACCTTTTAGCCTTGCTGGCGTTACAGGAACCGTTTCATGCAGATATGCATTAGAAGTACCTCAAGGCTGGTTTGCTAAAAACGGCATAGAAATTGGCAGCAAAGTAAATATAGAATTAATTTTATAGTTACTAATTACTAGGTACTAGTTACGTATAAATTTTCAAAAAATCAGCCTACTAGAAAAAAATCTGAAAATCTACTATACTTATAACAATATTTTTTTGAGGTATAGTATGTATAATTTTGATAAGGTTATTGATAGACGTGGCACTTCATGTATTAAGCATGATGGGTATAAAATGTTTGAAAAAGCTGAGGATATGATTTCGCTTTGGGTTGCAGATATGGATTTTGAGACAGCCCCTGAAATTGTAGACGCATTAAAAAAACGTTGTGAACATAGTATTTTTGGCTATTCTATGGCCGACAAAGAATACTTTGATGCAGTATACGGTTGGTATAAAAACCGCTTTAACTATGAAATAAAAGAAGATTGGCTTGTAACAAGCCCCGGTATTGTTTTTGCCCTTAATAATATCATTAGAGCCCTTACAAATGAAGGTGACGCTATTCTTATTCAGCGTCCGGTGTACTATCCTTTTTCAAATGCTATTAATCAAAATAACAGAAAACTAGTTAATGCACCACTTACCTATAAAGACAACAAATACTCAATTGACATGTGCGAGTTTGAAAAACAAATTGTAGACAATAAGGTAAAAATGTTTATTCTCTGTAGTCCACACAACCCTGTAAGTCGTGTTTGGACAAAAGAAGAGCTTACAACTATGGGAGACATTTGTGTTAAACATAATGTTATAGTTGTTGCAGATGAAATACACTCAGACTTTGTGCACAAGAGAAAACATATTATGTTCCCATCCCTTAAAAAAGAATTTGAAGATATTTGCGTAACATGTACTTCTCCGAGTAAAACATTTAACCTCGCAGGGCTCCAAATATCAAATCTTTTTATTGCAAATAAAGAAATGAAAGAAAAGGTAGAAAATGCTTTTAGCGTTTCAGGTTATGGAGAGCCAAATATTTTTGGGCTTACAGCGGTGAAAGCAGCCTATACAAAGGGTGAGCCATGGATGGAAGCAATGCTTGCCTATGTTAGAAGCAACATTGAAAAAATGAAAGAATACTTAGCTGCACACCTTCCAAAAGTTGTAATGATAGAAACAGAAGGCACCTATCTTGTATGGCTTGATTTTTCTGCATATGGTTTTACAGAAGAAGAGTTAGAAGAACTTATTCAAAACAAAGCAAAACTTTGGCTTGATGGTGGCACTATGTTTGGACCGGAAGGCGTAGGATTCCAACGAGTTAACATGACAAGTTCTTGGAGTGTACTTGAGAAAGCGCTTGATAATTTGAAAGCGGTGTTGTAGATAATTACTAATTACGAGTTACTATGTACTAAGAAAAAAACGAGCTATCGGGGTGCTAGCTCGTTTTTTTGTAGTTTTAGTACAAACGTATAATTTCTCACATACAGAAACAATTATTTCAGCAAAAATGCATAATCTTGTCTGCAATCAACTATAAAGTCAACATATACTGTAGTATCTTTAATTTGGTATAAAATAAGATAGGTGTTTTCTACAAACATTTTATGATATTTATTTCGCGGGATATAATCATTTTCAAAGAAGGGAAAACGACTTGGAAAATGGTCAAGGGATCGAAGTGCATCCATAATGCGATTTTTTGTACGCTTAGCAGCATCTTTATTAATTCTAGCTAAAAAACGTACATGCTCTGCAAGCATTTTTTTTGCTTTATCAGATACAATAACGGTATAAGGTATATCACTCATACGTCATCAATAACCGTATCTAAATAGGTATCAAGCGCATCAATACTACTTCCGACTATTCCACTTGCTCTAGCTTCTTCAACTTCTAAGAGTTCTTCTCTTAGTTTTAACATTTTTTCTCGGTATGTATAGGATTCAATAGACATAACCACTAAATCGCCTTCTCCATTTTTTGTAAGAAAAATGGGTTCATTTGTTTCTTTACAGGCAAGAGAAATTTCATTATAATTTTGCCGTATTACAGCAGATGGTCGAATATGCATACACACCTCACGTAGTAATATTATACTTTTATTATATACTTATTTTACAATATATGCAAGGTTCTCATCAACATTCGTGTCACCTTCACTATTGAAACAAACAGGAAAATTCGCTATAATGCAGAGCATGAGTAACAATACTGAAAACAAGGCCCCTTTAGTACACTGG
>CAYJJW010000249.1:0-2307 GCA_964370555.1 uncultured Treponemataceae bacterium
CTACAAGTTGGTTTGTATAGTCTACAAGAACAATACCATTGTTAACAACAATACCAGCAAGGGCTACAACACCAACCATCGAGAACACTGTTAGTTGGTCTCCTGTTATTAAGTAGATTCCAATAACACCAATTGCTAATAAAGGCATAGAAGCAAAGATAATAAATGGGTCAATAAGGGACTCAAACTGAGCTGCCATAACCGCAAATACTAGGAACACTGCTAAAATGATAACTATAATAAAGGCACCTAGCATTTGGCTAATGTCACTAGAATCTCCGCCGTATTCAATTTCTACGCTTTCTGGTAGTGCAATATATTCTGCAATAAGCTGCTCTACGATAGCTTGACCTTCTGTTGATGTAATGCTATCTGCAACACCTGCTGTTACGTGGTTAATTCTTTCACCATCTAAACGTGCAATACTTTGAGGTGATGTGGATTCAGAATAAATTATAAAGTTATCAAGAGATATTCTTCCTTGAGAAGTATTTATCGAAATTGAACCTAAATCTGCAGTAGATGTTAAGTCCTCATCTCTTAATGCAACTTCAATATTGTATTCATTTCCATCTGCCCTATATATGGTTGCCACAGATCCACTAACCGCACTTTTAATTTCATTTGCAATTGTTGAAACACTCACACCAAAACTAGAAGCTTTAGCAGAATCTATTACAATTTGGAACCTCGGCGCACCTTCTTCAAAGTCTGTAGCAACATCTACAAATGCTGCGTTTGCTAGCATAAGCTCTTCTATTTGCGATCCAACTTCTTGCGCAGTTTCATAGTCTTCAGAAATAATTTGTACATCAATAGCGCTACTACCACCGCCAAATCCACGACCTGCAGAGAATGTAACTGCTACATTACTCCAATAGTATTGATATGGGCGCAAAAGGTTTTGTATGTCAGTTGCACTCATTGTTTGGTCATTAAGAGACGGAAGATTTATCTGTATACTACCTGTACTTCCACCACTACTCATTCTACCAGAAGAACCAACAGTAAGAACTAAGCTTTCATACACTTCAGGATCCAATACCTCTAAAACAATGTCTTGGTATTCGAATAAATATTCTTCAACTACTTCATCACTAGTCCCAATAGGAAGTTCAAGATTTACCGTTACTTGATCATCGGCTCCACCTGGAGGTGCTAAACTAAGACCCATAGTTGATAATTGAGATACAGATAATATAAGAAGCGCAATAACAAATGTTATAACAATAAACTTATTTTTCAAACAAAACTTAAGTGCTGAAGCATATCCTTCTTCTGTTTTATGAATAGCGTTAGCAATTGCATCATCTATTTTCTTCATAAATCCATTTTTTAATGGTTTTTGTGTTCTAGTGTGAATCTGTAAAATACTACCACAAAGTGCTGGAACCAAGGTAATAGCAACTATGAGCGATGCAACAAGGGATGCACAAACAGTTATAACCATGTCTCTAAATAATTCTCCAAGCATTTCCAATTGTGTTTGGTAAATTAAAAGAGGAATAAATACACAAAGAGTTGTCAATGTTGATGCTACAATGGCATTAATCATGTTTTTACTACCTAAAATAGCAGCTACAGCAGATTTTTTACCTTTTTCTCTGTATACAAATATGTTTTCCAAAATAACAATTGACGAGTCAACAACCATACCCATACCAAGGATAAGACCAGACATAGTCATCATATTAATGGTTAAATCCATAAATGCCATAACCATAAGAGTTATAAGAATAGAAATTGGAAGGGTAAGCGAAATAATAAAAGCACTTTTAATATTTCTTAAAAATAATATAATTACAAGTACTGATAAAAGCACACCTTGAAGCCCCGCGCTGTATACTTGGTTCATGGTAGAATCAATGAGTGATGTGTCATCACTTAATACGCTAACGTGAACTCCTTCTGGTACATCGGCATTTATGCCTTCAAGTAGTGCTGTTACACCTTTAGAAACAGTTGATGCATTTGCATCTGATTCTTTTGAGATATCTAAGTATATGCCAGGAACTCCGTTTACATATACGGTACTTGAAGAGTCTTCAAATGTTTCATATACATTAGATACATCTGCTACTGTTATGGAAGCCCCATCTAATGTAGTTATAACAGTTTCTCTAATATCATCGAGGGATTGAAAGTATTCTGTTGTAATAATTTCGTAGTCCATACCATTTTGAGTAATTTGACCACTTGAAAGTTGAATGTTTCGAGCTGCTAAAGCTTGTGATATTTGGCTAAGCGTAATACCATACGCTTGAAGTCTATTATTATACACATCAACTTGAATAATTCTGTCTGCTC
>CAYJJW010000250.1:0-2252 GCA_964370555.1 uncultured Treponemataceae bacterium
CTTATTAAATGGATGATGACCGGTAAAGAAGAATATGCATCTCACTGGTTAGCTACAGGTGGACAATATGTTCCTCTAAAAGCTGTTGCAGAAGATCCTAGTGCATACCTTTCAGAAGAATGGATGGTTAATGTATTTGATGTTGTAAATAAAGATCTTGTAAATGCATATGCTAGTCCTGCTGTACCTCAATTCCCCGAAATTGGTAATCTTTATATAGATGCATGGAATGATATTGCTCGTGAAGACAATGATTCGGATATTCAAGGAACATTAGAATCTGTATACGGCACTGCTGCAGACGAAATTTTGCAATAACTTTAATAAGAGTCTGATAATTTGAACTGTATGAATTTGTAAATAAAGTAGCATCTTCATACAGTTTTACACAGACTCTTTATTTTTTAACATTAAGGGGGACGTGTATAGTGATTAATTCAGTACCAAAAGAGACTTTTTCTGAAAAAATCAGAAAATACTTTTTTTATTTTGCCACTTTTTTTCCAGCTGTGGCATATATTACTTTTTTCTTTATAATAATAGTTTTTAACTTATTAGTTTTTTCTTTTTCCGAATACAGTGGTGGAAATGTTGTTGGAATATCATTAAAAAATTATGTTGATGTTTTTAATGATCCTGATTTTTCTTCAGCCTATATGAGAACGTTGTTATTTGTACTGGTTGTAACACCAGCACAGCTTTTTACAGGGTTTATTACAGCATCACTTATAAATAATAGTTTTAAGGGAAGAGGGCTTGTTCGCGGTATTTTTGTTGTACCACTTGCACTTCCTGTGATGGTTACATCTGCGGTTTTCTTTATACTTTTTTCAAGTAGCGGACATATAAATGCACTCCTCATGGGACAATATTCATTTTTTCCACAAGTAATTGATGCTCCTATTTCATTTATTGGAGATGCAAATAGCTCTTTTATTCTTACTGCTATTGCAAAAGTATGGAGAGACACACCGGCATCTATGTTAATTTTACTAGCAGGTATGCAATCTATTGACGATTCGCAATACGAAGCAGCAATGACTATGGGTGCAAGCAAACTTCAACGTACTTTGTTTATTACAGTACCTTTACTTGTTCCAAGTATTTCTTCTGTTCTTGTTCTTCGCAGTATTGAAGCTTGGAAAGAATTTGTATTCCCCTATATTCTCTCTCCATCATATCCTGTACTTAGTGTGCTTATTGATGAATACTACAATGTAATAAGAGATCCAGGGTTAACAGCAGTAGTAGGTATTCTTTTAATAGCATCAATTTTAGTATTTAGTCAAACATTAAAATTTGTATTAAATTTAATTAATCGTAATCTTGTAAAAGTGTAGGTGGCAGTTATGAATACAATAAAAAAAGCATTTTTTACCAAAAATAAGCTAATTTGGCTAGGTTCAATGATAATAACAATTTTTGTAACATTATTGCCACTTTATATCATGATTAAATATTCAATAAGTGATAGAGCAAGTTGGACAACAGGTGGGAAGTATCCCGTTCCTTGGTGGCCATTTGAACCAACTTTTGAAAATATTATTTACTATTTAAACGATCAAAGGTTTTGGCGTAATGCATTAATGAGTGTGCAAATTGCATTTTTAACTGTTTTTATTTGTGTTATTGTAGGTGTTCCTGCAGCATATTCATTAACTCGCCATAAATTTCCTGCTATTGGTGTATTAATGTTCTCAATACTTTCAATACGTATGATTCCTGATGTTGCAGCTGCAATTCCAATTACTGAGCTTTTTGCTACAGGCGCTGTTCTCGGTTGGATTCCTGTTCAACTAAAAATAGCAATGACACATAGTCTTTTTGGTTTGCCCTATATGATATTTGTAACGCAAGGTTTATTTGAAACTATACCGGTAGACCTCGATGAACAAGCACATGTTTTAGGTGCTTCTAAAGCATATACTTTTATTAGGATTATAGCACCCTTAGCACTTCCTGGAATAGCAGCATCAGCAATATATGTTTTTATGCTTTCCTGGAACGAATTTTTGTATGCATACTTCATTACAAATGCATCTATTTCAACATCCATACCACTCAGTGTTAGTATGAGCAGTTTATTTGGGACTAGTTCACCAAACCCTGCTCAGTTATCAGTTATATCATTGATAATTTCTGTACCTGTATTAGTTTTTACTTTTATTGTACAAAAATATATCATTGCTGGAATGACAGCAGGTTCAGTAAAATAATTTAGGAGGAATAATTATGGGTAGTTTAACATTAAA
>CAYJJW010000251.1:0-2230 GCA_964370555.1 uncultured Treponemataceae bacterium
CTGGAAGAGCATTGTAAAAAATAGCATATGCAATTGGTGCAATAGATGCAATAATTAAACTGATAAGGGTAGTTTTTTTCATGTTCATAGGGTCTCCTGTTAGTTTTTTAAGTTTTGAAACCACACAATTACTTCATCAATAACGGTGGTGTTTAATTCGTAATAAATGTACTTTCCTTTTTTTTCGTCTAGTACAAGGTTTGCTTGTTTTAATAAGTTTAAGTGATGCGAAATGCTCGCTCCTGCCATGTCAAATTGTTCTCCAATATCGCCGGCACTCATTGGACCTTCTTTTAACATGTCAAGAATCTTTCGCCTTGTTGGGTCTGAAATGGCTTTCATGGTATCTTGAAAACTCATCAAATATGCTCCTTTGTGTTTTTTAATTAGATAATTATCTAAACGTCTAATTATACTATACGAGAGAAAGGATGATTTGTCAAGTGATATTTAGATAAAATTCTAAATGTTTTTTTTGAGGGGTAGGTTTGTTCTAAAGTAAGATTTTTCCCATTAATAAGCCCCAGTCTTTTTCATCAATAATTTCAAAACCTTGCTTTTGATAAAAGCCAATGGCACTTTTGTTTTCGCCACTTACCCCAAGGTGTACACCTGCAATGTTCTTTTTTTGCAAGTATGCTTCAAAAGTTTTAATGAGTTTTGCACCTAAACCTTTTCCTTGCAAATGTGGCAAAATATCTATGTGTAAATGGGCGGGATATTTTTGCAGTTGTGGAAGTATTGGTGTGTTATGGTCTTCATGGAGTGTACGTATCAGTGTGTTTTCGGTTTCACTTTTTCCACTTGTAAGTATATATTTTTTTCGCAGTGGAGGAAGCCACGTTGTTTCCATCCACTCATTAAACCTTTTAGAATTTGTACAGCCCAATATATATCCCTGTGCAGTAGACTCTTTTGTCTCTTCATCTTCAGTTATAACAAAACATGCGTCATTCTCAAAGGTCATGTAGTTGGCTGCATAATAATCACCTAGCAAGTGGGGATAGATGTATAAATCGGAAGCATCCCTTCCGTTGTTTCCTGTTTTTAAGCATATATTATATATACTGTCTGTATCTAAAAAATGTGCTTGCCTAATTGTATACATAAAAACCTCTTAAAAATACTGTGTCTTATTTTTTTCCAATTGATTCTGCTATTTTTTGATACGTTGGAACTTCTACTCCGTGTTTTTTTGCAAGGCGAATTACTTCAAAAAGGAGTCCATCAAGTTCACTGTTTCCACCTTTTTCAATATCTTTTTGCATTGAAGTTGTAAGTTCTTTTTCTGTATTATCCATTAGGCGTAAATTTATATCTACAATGTCGATGGGGAGTTCAATGTTCATTGATTTTCCAAGTGTGACAACATCTTGAATTGCATTAATAAAAGTTTTTCTTTCGTCACCTTCTTTTTGAAAAGCGCCGGCACTTACACCAAAAAGAGTTCCAACTATGCCCATACAAGAAACAAATGAGAACTTTCTTAATGTGTCGCTTTTTATATTTGAAGATAATACAACGTCTATTGTACTATCTTCAAGATCTTTTTTTATCGCATGGAGTCTTTCATCTGTGGTATTTCCATCAAGACGCCCATATACAATTCTAAAAATACTGCCACTTTGTTTTATGATACCAGCTTCTTTGATAGCTGCTGCTATGTAAATACATCCGTTTAATACTTCAATTCCCGGTAGGTGGGGAGTTATTTTTTCTCCTGTTCCAAATACATTTAAAACAGGTATAACAATTGTTTTATCGTGTGAAGCCTTTTTTATAAGGGTGTAGGTTTCTTGCACTGAATAAAATTTTACACACACAAAAATAACATCTGCTTTTTCAGTATACTTGCTTTCTAAAACGGTTGTAACTTTTTCACATAAAACATCATTTTGGCGATTTATGGTAAGTCCATTTTTTTGTATTGCTTCAAGGTGTTTTCCCCTTGCAATAAGCGTTACATCTTTTCCTGCTTTATGCATATAGGCTGCGATGCATCCACCTGTGCCGCCGGCCCCAATTATTAGATATTTCATAGCTGATTCCTTTATTTAAGTATAACATACTTTATATAAAAAAAACAGCTTTCGTAATTGAAAGCTGTTTTCTGTGATAGGCTACAGGGCTTTAACACCCCATATCTATACCCGAACAATTAGTAATTCGTAACTCGTAATTGCACATTGTCAGATTAAGTGCAACACCCTTGTAAAATAGATTGGAGTAC
>CAYJJW010000252.1:0-2204 GCA_964370555.1 uncultured Treponemataceae bacterium
CCCTTGCTCGCCAAATGTTGGTGGGCCACCCAAAACCTCTAGATAACTTGCTTATAATTATTGCAGTTGTGCTGTTATTTTTTGTTAGAAAGTACTTATTTATTTCAAATAAAGATGAATTAGTGGATGAAGAAAAAAAATAATACCTTTTATGAAAAATTTCTTACCAGCAATCATGCTCATCCTTGTCCTCATGCTTTTTGGATGCAGCGAACAAAAAAATGAAACTTTAGCTTCTTCAACTAGTACATTTCCTTTTACTTTTAATGTAAATCCAAGTACATTTGAAGTGAATATTACAACAGAAAATAGTACTTTGTCTGCCTCAAAGGCAAATGAAGAAATGACTATAAGTAATGTCAAAGAGAATGAAAACAAAATATCATGGACATACCCTCAGCAAAACATCGATGTGGTTGTACAACAAAAAGAAAATTATCTTGCCATTACGGTAACGTCTACTACAGAAGACGATAACGCAATTACTTTCCCTACAGTTAGTGCAGAAAAATATATTATGCCCTACGGTGAAGGTAAGCAATTCGATAATGATGATTCTGTATGGCTTGATTTTCTTTCAGGGTATGATGAAACGGTTTTGGAATCGTGGTCTATGCCATTTTTTAGTACAGTGCATGGGGATAAGGCATTGGTGTACATTATTGAAGATGCATACAGAAATACAGTTGTATATGATGACGCCGACTTAATAGGCTTTAGCATTTTGCAAGAGTTTATAAGCATTGATAGTGATAACGAAAAAACTATTCGCGTATATGTAACAGGCACAAACCCTGCGAGTATGGCAAGAATATACCGAGACTATGTTATTGAAAGTGGTAACTTTGTAACACTTCTCGAAAAAGCAGAGCAAAACAAAAATATAGAAAAGTTATACGGTGCACCACACATCTATCTTGGTGGTATGAACATCATTTCTCCCGATGACATACACTGGCAATCATTTATTAAAAATCTCAAATCTGATGTTATGCAATACCTACTTTCTTTTGCTGATAGGGTTGAAGTTGGTAACCAAATAAAGTCGATTATAAGCGAATTGCAACGTAGTGGCTATGCAGATATGTATCAAAAAAATGTTATTGCTCGCTATATAACTGATGTTCTGTTGCTAAAAGATTTTTATAACCCAAATACTTTTACAATTACAAATGATGCAATAGAAGACTTAAAAACTAAAACAGATGAAGCTTCTTTTAGTGACCTTAATAAAGAAGTATTGCAAGCAAGTTTGCCGACTGTCTTTGTTCCGACTCGAGATTGGATGAAAAACCAAACGATAGGTGTTTTAGCTGACATGAAAGCAAGTGGAATTGAAAATGCTTGGATAGGTTTGCATTCTTGGGAGCAATCCTATAATATACCAAACCTTGCACGTGAGGCAAATGAACTCGGTTATTTAATTGGACCATATGATTCCTACCATTCGATTCACGAGCCAGGTAAAGAAGAATGGATAACTGCTCAATTTGACGATCCTACTTTATTTGAAAATGCGACAATTATTAGAAATGATGGAAGCTATGTTGGAGGTTTTCAGAATACCGGGCGAAAACTAAATCCAACTCTTACTTTGCCTGTTGTAGAAAATAGACTGGCAACAATCACACAAGCAGAGCCCAATTTTAATTCGTGGTTTATTGACTGTGATGCAACTGGCGAAGTGTATGATGATTACTCACCCAATCACACAACTACCATGAGAGAAGATGTTGAGTCCCGCCTAAAAAGAATGGCATTAATCCGCGATGATTACAACATGGTAATTGGCTCTGAGGGCGGAAATGACTTTGCTGCTTCTACCATTGCCTTTGCGCACGGTATAGAAACTCGTGCCTTTTACTGGATGGACGAAGACATGAGGCGAAACAGGGAAAGCGAATACTTTCAAGGTGTTTATTATAACCCAACAGGCGGTGTAACTCCAAACTTTTCTAAGCGAATACCTTTAAAAGACAAGTATTATAACTTGTTTGTAAACCCTGCCTATGATGTTCCACTTTTTAAGCTCGTGTATAATGATTCAGTCATTTCTACGTATCATTGGGGAAATGCCACCTTTAAGTTTAAGGGAGTAACGAGTGACAGAATGCTGCGAGAGGTTTTATACAATGTACCGCCTATGTATCACTTAGATGATGTTGAGTGGGCTAAGTACAAAGACGATATAATCGCACATACTC
>CAYJJW010000253.1:0-2198 GCA_964370555.1 uncultured Treponemataceae bacterium
CAGGAATTCTTTTTAATGCAGAACCAAATCATGAAGCAATAAAAGCACTTGGCATACCGAGTGAATACACACCAGTTATTGCAATTGCTTGTGGTTATGGTGACAAAGACATGCCAGCACCGGATAGAAAAGAAGGCAGAACAAAGATAGTGTAGTAATTCCTAATTATTTTGACTTTGATGTTTACTGGGCTTCCTACCTGTCATTCTGACTTTACATTCTGCTGGGCTCAAGGAAGAATCTATCCTTATTAACAAAGAGACTTTTGGGACTTTTCCAAAAGTCTTTTTCTTATAACCCAGAAAAATCTGTGTAATCCTTTTAATCCCTACCCTAGATTATACCCCATACAAATCTGTGGCTACCTTCCCCCCTGTTCATCCCGCCACATTCGAAATTCGTAACTAGTACCTAGTAATTATTAATTACCCCGTTTTTTCCTTTCGTTAACTCCACAATATATTCATGTAAACCTTTAAGTTCCGGCTCAATAATCATACCTTTTATAGAAATATCAACGGCAAAGTCTTCTTCAATGTCACAAACACTCAACGTTTGTAAATGGCGTTTTGCAAGTTCGTATTGATCGTAGCTTACGGTAAACGAAAAAGGGAATCGCTCAATAAGTTCTTCTGTTTCGATAAGAGCAAGAACAGCCTTTGCAGATTCTGAATACGCTTTTACAAGTCCTCCTGTTCCCAATAGCGTTCCTCCAAACCAGCGTGTAACGGTAACAAGAATATTTGTACACTTTTTACCTTTTAAGACATCCAAAACAGGTCTACCAGCAGTTCCAGAAGGTTCGCCATCATCACTCATACCATAAACTTCAGCATTTTTTCCTACAGCAAAAGCGTGTACAACATGATTTGCATCGCTATAAAGTTCTTTTAATGATTTTAGTTTTTCGCGAGCTTCTGCTTGTGTAGTTACGGGAAAAGCCTCCGCTAAAAAGCGTGAGTTCTTAAAAAAGAGTTCTGTATCGCATGAAGAAAGTAATACGTCCATTAATCTTCCGAGTTTTCTTCAGTAGTACCAGTTACATCATGGTAATCAGGTAAATGAATAATTCTTTTATCAATTTCATTTATTGCAGGAGTAGATTCAAAATATGCCACATACCATGCAGCAAATGCTATACTAAAACGCATTAAACTAATGTAAAGGCAAACAATGTATGTAAAGTTACAGATTGTTGATACTAAGGTATACAGTGTAGATGTTGTATCAAAATTAGGAATTAAAGCTGGTGCTTGTATTACCGCCAAACAAATAATACCTACCGGGAAATAATAACTTGCACATCTAAAACAAAAACCAATAAACTCAATCTTTTTTCCTTTTGTTATTTTACAGCTTGTTTTTAATGCATTTAGTATGCTTATTCTTGAGTTTTCATATAGTAAAAACCAAGCAAAGGCAAAATTTATATATAGTACAGCAAGAATAATAAATGAAAAAAGACCAAGAACCGAAATGAGCATTTCAAGATTAGGTGTTATTGCTTTTTGTGCTAATAACAAAGTTAATCCAAAACCTAAAATAGCTAATATTACAACATAAAAGCCTGTGAATAGTAATCCGAGAATAAATGCTCTCTTAAAATCTCTAAAGCCTGCAAAGAGATGACCTAACACTGCATATTTTTGTGCATACAGTAAAAATACCAGCACAAAAAAACCGTATTGTAAAACATACTGTACAGATGATATTGCAAGTGTTGAAAGGAAAAGTGAAACCATTGAAGAAGCACTCATCGCCGACGACATTATCGCACTAGCCATAGGAACCATTGTAAAAGCCATCATAAAAGTTGTAATTAGACCCATTATAAAAAGTGAAATTACAAATTTAGGAATGTGTTGCGACATACATATTTGTACTCGTTTAACTAAATCTTTAACCATGATTTCCTCCTCATTTTAAAAACTACAATAGTTCAAGTTGTCCTTTTCCTTTTGATTTTGTAACGATAACTTTTTGTACTTCTCTCGATGCTAATCGTACACCTTGTGCCTTTAAGCCTTTTTCTTCAAAATCTTCGGCTTTAAAAACTTCTTCAAGAATTTTTACTCGTGGCTTTTTAATATAGTTTAACTTAAACTCAAATTTCTTTCTCATGTCAACATGAAGCACATCACATCCTGGTGGAGCAATTTGATAATCTCTGTTTAATATAAACTGACCAATTCTACATC
>CAYJJW010000254.1:0-2194 GCA_964370555.1 uncultured Treponemataceae bacterium
AAAGCAAAAAGGGGCAAAAGGAGAGGAGGATGCAGAAAAAAGTTTGTTGCTTTGTATTCTAGCATTGCACTAGATGTAGTACCGTACTCTGCTCTACTGGTACCTATACACTAACAACAACTATCTACAAAAAAGGTTACAAAAAAAAAGAAAATTTCTTTTAATTTTAAATTAATTCCTTTCACTTTTTTGTTTTGTATTAAGTATTTTTTGTATAATCCGATAATGAAACGAGGGATAAACAAGAATGACTGAAAGAATGAAAATAATTAGCCAAGATTTATATAAAATACTCGTTAGTGAAAATGAAGTGTTAGGTGCAATTATTGTACAACAACAAATAGTACGATCTGCCGTTACAAGTAGAAACTGGAATCAATTGCAAGATGCTGTAGGAGAGGTAAATAAGCTCTCTAAGGTTTTTACCGGTTTAGAGGCAAAAAGAATCGAAAAATGTTTAAAATTAAATCCTGAAAACCCTGATGATATCTTTGCCGTTGCTAATGGTGTTTCAGAAGAGTTCAAAAAAAGTATAATTGAAAATTTTCATCAAGTAAGACAAAAGCTCGTTGTATCAAAAATAGAAAACGATGCAATAAATGAATATATTCGTATAACTCAAGAATTCTTACAAGGTGTATTTGATACTGTTCTTCCGCAAAGAAGAAATAAAGTATACTCATCAAATGGAAAGGTCGTAAAAAATCAACCAAAAGCAGTAATTCTTAATGCTATTGTTTAGATGGTAACATATTTTAAAACATCTCTATTGTTTTGAACAGCAGTAAAACACATTTCTTCTGTTTGTATTTTTGCAAATTGTAAAGCATTCACATTTTGTTGAACAGCAATCGTGCACATTTCTGCTGTTTGCTCTGATACAAATTCTAATGCTAATCCATTTTGTTGAACTGCCAACAACTCCATTTCTGGTGTTTTAACTTTTACAAACTGTAATGATAATCCATTATTTTTTATTGCTTCCAAACACATTTCTTCTGTTTGGTTTCGTATATAGTACAGTAACATGCCATCAAAATTTACTGCTTTCATACATAAATCATGCGTTAAATTTTTTACAAAATGTAGTGAATATCCATTTTGCTTTATGGCAAACATACATAGTTCAGCAGTTTGATTTTGTACATATTTTAGAGCGTACCTCGATTGCTGGATAGCTGCTACACATAATGAAAGTGTTTGATTTTTTACAAATTGTAATGCTAGTCCATTTTGATCAACTGCCGCTAAGCAAATATCATCTGTTTTATCTTGTACATATTTTAATGCATATCCATCCTGCTTTACTGCGGTCATACAAATCTGAGGTGTTTGATATTTAACATATTGCAAAAATATTCCTTTTTTTTGTACTGCAAGAGTGCACAACTCTTCAGTTTGTTTTTTGATAAATTGTAAAAGGCTCCCATCTTTTTTTACAGCCTCAAGGCATAATGCATACGTTTGTTTTTCTGTTTGTAATAACATTTTGTAATTTTTCATAGCTATCTCTCTCTTTTTGCGTACTATAGATATACAAAAAACTATGATTTATGTCTACTAATTTAAAACAGTGATGAGTAAAATGCATGTAAAATTTTGATAAAGTTAGTATCTATTATTATGAATGAATTTCCAAAAACCCTTAACTAAAAAAATAAAAAGCCGATAATATAATAAGAGTTTTATCTTTAAATACAGAGTTTAAATGATGCATTTAATTGATTAGAAATATAGTAAAGGAAATGTGCAATGTCAAGTTTTAGTGGTATTGAAATTGGAAAAAGAAGTCTCATGGCACAAAGTCAGTCAATTCAGACTGCAGGACATAATATAAGTAATGCCGATACCGATGGCTATTCTCGTCAAAGAGTAAACTTAAGGGCATTCGATCCATTATATAGGCCTGATCTTTCAAGAGCAGAGCGTCCAGGGCAAGTTGGCCAAGGTATTGATATAATGAGTGTTGAGCGTGTTAGAGATGAGCTTCTGGAAAGTAGAATAGTTGCACAAACAAATCAAGAATCCTACTGGAAAACGCGTGAAGAATACTACGTCATGCTTGAAAATGTGTATAATGAGCCTGTTGATATTTCTATTCGTACAAATATGGACAAGTTTTGGCAGTCATGGCAAGAACTTTCAATTTATCCTGAATCACAAGCTGCACGTCAAGCTGTAGTTAGCCGTGGAG
>CAYJJW010000255.1:0-2175 GCA_964370555.1 uncultured Treponemataceae bacterium
ATAAAGCATCAAGCGCACAGTTAATGACTTCCGTTGAAAAAATAAAAGAAGGCATAAGTACTATTACAATTGCTTCTAATACGGTAGTACATGGTGTTGAAAATGGGAAAGACAGTATAGAGAAACTAAATGAATCTGTATCAAAGTTTACAATAGATGATACAAGCATATAGCCCTCAAAAAAGGTAGAGCATTGTCTCTACCTTTTTTTGATTCCAATCTTTTTTTCAAATTACATAAATTTATGATTTACTATTTTTAGAACATATAGTATACTTTTTATATGGACTACACTTTTTTGCTATGGAGCATTCCATTCTTTGGAATATCAATTTTTCATCTTTATGGATGCCTTATTAACAACAATAAAATGGCAGATATTTCAAAGGCTCTACTTATGCCAATGTTACTTTTTGGACTATGGGGTTTTATTGGAATATCACAAGGCAAAGCTGTTTTAGAGCAAAAAACAGTTCTTTTATCTCTTGCAATTATTTTTGGTGGCATGGGTGATGTATACTTGCTAAAACAAACAATACCAGCTAATTTTATTAGAGGACTTGTATCATTTTTTATAGGGCATGTTTTCTATCTTTTTGTTATTCTCTCAATATTTACTTTTTTACCCTTACCAACTATTTTTGTAGTTATTGCAATTATTCTCTATATTGCAATAGTTATTGTAACATGGTTTTTGAATAAATGCCCAAAAGGTGGCATAGGCATTGCAGTTATACTCTATGCACTATTGCTTGTAAGTATAAATGCTATAGCCTTATTTTTATTGGTTGGAAACAGTATGCAGGTAGGATTTTCTTTTGTACCACAAAGCATACTATATCTTTTTATTGGAAGTTTACTTTTCCTAATATCAGATGCAGTTTTATCACACACAATATTTGTGAAACCATTCCCATTTCATAGATTTATTGTTATGCTTACCTATTTAGCAGCGCAATTTTTCCTTGTATTTGGAATAATAAGCATATAAAAGAATTTGGAGATACTAATGAACAAAGACGACATTTTAAAAAGAGCAAATGAATACATTGCTGAAGAAAAAAATGAAGGATTCAAAAAAGAAGTTATTGATTTAATCGCAAAAGACGATGTAACAGAACTTGAAGACAGATTTTACCAAAACCTTGAGTTTGGTACTGGTGGTTTGAGAGGTGTAATTGGCGGTGGAACAAACCGCATGAACACCCTTATGATTAATAAAGCAACACAAGGGCTTGCAAGTTACTGTATAAAGGCTCTTCCAGAAAAAGCAAAAGACGGCACATTATCTGCAGTTATTGCATATGACTCAAGAAGATATTCTGATGTTTTTGCAGAAGCTGCAGCACTCATTTTTTGCGCAAACGGATTTAAAACATATCTTTTTACAGGTCTCCGCCCTACTCCTGAGCTTTCATACGCAATTAGAGAACTTGGTTGTGTTACCGGTGTTGTAGTAACAGCATCTCACAACCCGCCTCAGTATAACGGTTACAAAGCATATTGGCTCGATGGCTCCCAAGTGACAGAACCTCACGACACAGGTATCATTGATGAAGTAAATACGGTAACAGAAGTTAAAACAATTTCTAAAGAGGATGCCATTGCGCAAGGTAAACTTGTGATGATTGATTCAGAAATTGATGATAAGTATTGGAATATGTGCAAAGACCAACTTTTCCGACCTGAACTCATAAAAGAAAAAGCAAAAGAAGTTCGCGTAGTATACACACCACTTCACGGAACAGGCGCAATGCACGTTGAAAAAGTATTAGGTGACTTAGGGCTTACCGTAATAACCGTTCCTGAACAAAGAAGTCCTGATGGAAACTTTCCAACGGTTGCAAAACCAAATCCAGAAGAAGCACCTGCACTTAAAATGGCAATCGAGCTTGCAAAAAAAGAAAAAGCCGATGTTGTAATGGCAACAGACCCTGATTCAGACCGATTTGGTTCTGCTGTTCCTAATAAAGATGGTGACTACGTACTTATTACGGGAAATCAAATGGGTGTACTTTTAAGCGATTACATTATTCTTTCAAGAAAAGAATTTGGAAAAATGCCTAAAAACCCTGCAATTATTCGTTCAATTGTTACTTCACCAATGGTTGATGCACTTTCAGAAAAAAATGGCGTATATTTAGAAGAATGTTTAACAGGATTTAAATGGATTGC
>CAYJJW010000256.1:0-2119 GCA_964370555.1 uncultured Treponemataceae bacterium
TGTTTTTCTTCTTTTGGGAGATCCGGAGTTTCTAGTATTTTATGTAAATTATCTAATATAAAACTGAGTGTATAGGGGCGAGAATTATGAAGTGGTTTAATGTAGTTTCGTATTTCAGCATACTCTAAAATAGTATATGCTGAGTCTGTTAGTGGAACAGATAAGTTCTGTTGTGAGAATAACGTTACTGTTGAGCATAAGAGTAACATTGCAATAATTATTTTTTTCATACTATACACCTTCTAAGTTTAAAAATTAATAAAATAGACCAATACCAATAGAAAGTTCATACCAGTTAGACTTTCTCCAACCTGTGTTAAATATATTATGTACAACATCGTCAACAAAATCTATTCTGTTTCCGACTTTGTCTGCAAATTGTACAATATCTACACCAAAACTTACTCTACCTACAACACTTCTTGCTGCATTTAGATACCCAGTAATTTCTAGACCTGCTCCATACCATCCATCTTTTGGTGATAATGTGCTTCCTGTAGCGGGATTATATCCAAGAGCAATGTCTACAAAAGGACTTATTTGCATTTCAAAATCAAAAAAACTTGTCCAGTCCCATAAACCATAGCCAGCCCAGTCTGTTTGCCATACTTTAACGGGAAGATCCAAGTTAATTATTATTGCAGTTCCTGTGTCTATATCATCATTTTGTATACCACGAACTCTACTCCCCAATTCTTCGGTATCGTTTTGTTTAGTAAATAAGTATGCTCGTGATTTGAATCCTACATATTTAAAAGCTTTAAAATATTGTACGTTCATATTTCCAGAAATAGAAAAATTCTGCTTATATGTTTCTTGTATTAAGCTTTGTGTTATAGAAAAGGTAAAACCGTCTTTAAAATTTTGTATCCAGTTTGTTCTTCCAAATGAAATACTGTGTTGATATGTTAAATTGGTATCAATTAAGTCTTCATTAGCAATATCAATTTCCAAATCAAGTGGATCCCAGTAGTAGGTTAGTGAAACTTGCGGAGTCCACGTAATATTTCCAAGAGTATCTGTTTTTGCTAATGTAACAGGCATAGAAAGAGATGCGCCTTCGGTAAGATAAAAAGCATCATTATACTGTGTATAGTCGGGGTTGTATGAAACACCTTGTGTTACACCAAGATTAAGAGACATAATGTCGTTAAACTTATGAGAGAGGTTAAATGAAGTACTAAAACTTCCTTCTAAATCTGCCTCACTAATATTGTATGATCCACTGAGTGAATTATTCCAGCTTGCATCAAAAATGCTTAAAGCAAAGGGGTATGTAAAAGATGCTTTAACACCTAAAATATGATCATTATTTGGATTCCCGTAATCATCGTCATCGGTGTCATAATTATATTCTAAGTCTAAATCTAGTGGAAGTAAGGAACCTAAAAAGTTATAATTATTGGTTGCTAAGCGTAATTCAAATCCTGTATTACTGTCATAATCGGGAACAGGAAATACAAAAAAATTAAAAGAGTCTACAGTTGTAACAAGTACATTAACAGAAATAATATCGTTGTTTTGCACAGTACCAAATGTGTGTGAAACACTTGCTGATTCTAAAACTCTTTGATTTTGAAGTTGCATTTGTATATCCATTAGATATGTTTTTAGCTCTTCTTCAGAAACAAAAACTTTTTCAGTATCAATTTCAACGGCATTACGCAGTGGATATTCTCGAGTACTACCGGTAATATCGTATTCAACTGAGTTTATTTGATAACTTTGAGAAAATACTACTTGGCAGGTAACACAAAAAATGAGAATGCATACTGCACTTTTTAATTTATTTGACATTTTTTAATTATATAGGTTTAATCAAAAATTGTCTAGACTAATACTTTGTACTAAAGAGAAATTACTTTTTTTTCCGAATTTTTTCGCTATTTATTGCAACAAACACTGTCATAATTATTATTTTGATATCTAATAAAATATTCCAGTTTTCGATATACCATAAATCATATTTTATGCGGTCTTCTATGCTTGTATCACCTCTAAGTCCATTTACTTGTGCCCAACCGGTAATGCCCGGACGTACTTGGTGTTTAAGCATATAAAGTGGAATGGTTTCTTTAAACTGCTCAACATAATACGGGATTTCAGGTCGAGGCCCTAC
>CAYJJW010000257.1:0-2097 GCA_964370555.1 uncultured Treponemataceae bacterium
AATGGATTATCGTCATCTCTTGTAACGAGCCTTGCATTTCCTATAATAGTCATATTTTCTCCTTTTTTTTAATCCACAGATTACACAGATTACACGGATTTTTTTATATACGTTCATTATAAGGGTGAATATGCAATAAAGCAAGAGAAAAAATTGAAAATTTTTAAAGGAGGCTAAAAATTATTTTGGGTATTTGCAGGGAAACAACTACAATAACCTTTCATAGTTTTGTTTGCCGTAGAAAAAGCGTAGTATGTATGCTTTTTTCGCTGCTTCATCAATGCGATAAATCATTATATAGTTTTTGATTATTGCCCGCCTATATTGCAAATCTCTTAACCTTGAATCATTACACACATTCTCAGTTGACAAAAGTAAACTTTTAGCTATACAATAAACTGATGAAAACCACACAAGAAAGGCTTGAATATCTAAAAAATATGAAAGATAGTGATATTGACTTATCAGATATCCCCGAATTAACTGAGGAAGATTTTAAGAGAGCAAAGCCATGTCATTTACAGCAAAATATTATTCATATTGACCAAGATATTCTTGACGCATTTAAATCCTCAAACCCAGTGAATTATGAAAATGAAATTAATGCAATTTTGCGCCAAGCCGTAATGGGGTAACACCCTTCCTCAACCGTTCCTTGCCCTCGCTCAGAGTTTTTTATACCAGAATCGACAACCGTTGTTTCAATGCTAATTCTGTGATTTACTTGCTTTTCGTATGTATCCATTAAGGTTCTTGTAATTCCCGGACACAGAGTTTCGTAGCATTCTTGCTCATCAGGAGGAGGGAGAATACTTGCACGCATTTGGGCATGGATAAAACCTGCTTGGTTTGTAGAAATTGAACTTTCGGTGTGTCGCGATTGAGAAATATTTTTATGACTTGCTGTAGGGAAATTTTTAAGCATATTCATTAAATCCACAAACTATGCTATACTGCTTTCACTCACTTTTAAAGGACTTTCAATGAAAACTACTACACTTATTTTTTCCATAATCTTTTGCCTATTTTTTGCATCTTGTGCAACAACACCTGAGGCTACTCCATTACCGGAAGAAAATATAAAAGCTGATATGGTTGAACTTATCAATATAGAAAGAGAAAAAATAGGTTTGCAAGAGTATGAAAATACTTCTGCACTCCAAGAGGCGGCTGCAATTCGAGCAGAAGAACTTATGCTCAATTTTTCTACCTTACGTCCTGATGGAAGCAGTTGGACTACCGTACTTAAGGAAAAAAGCATAGAGAGTACCGTTGCCATACAATATATTATGTCTGGCTCTGAAAATGCTTCTGACATGTTTGATTTTTTTATACAAGATGCTAACGGGAAAATGTTAAGTGTAATGCCAAACATTGATACCATAGGCATTGCTAATGTTCAAGATGCATGGGTAGTATTACTTTTACAAGAATTAGCACCAACAACATTGAAAGAAGTACAGTCAAACATGGTAGCTCTTGTAAATTCAGAACGAGCACGATATGGACTATCTCAATTAAAAATAGACTCAGAACTTCAAAAATCGGCTCAGGTGAGGGCAAAGGAATTAGAAAGCTATTATTCACATACCCGCCCTGATGGCACCAATTTTTACTCAGTAATAAATGAAGACTCTATTTCGCTTGCAGAAAATATTGCAACTGGGCAAATAAGCGTGGAACAGGTAACATCTGCATGGATGAACTCACCCGAACACAGAGAAAACATTTTAAATCCTAACCATTCCCACATCGGAATTGGTATCTATAACGGAAACTGGGTACAACTATTTATGCAAAAGTAAAAATCCCACCATCTACACCCTACCAAATTAGTAACTAGTACCTCGTAATTAGTAATTATCTACAGCTGCCGTAACTACAATTTCTACCAACAATTCTTTTTCGCACATTTTTGCTTCAAGGCAAGCGCGAGCTGGTGGATTTTCTTTTGATACCCATGCATCGTACACTTCGTTCATTTCATCAAAGTAATTTATATCTTTTAAGTAAATTGTCACCATAAGTAGCTTTTCTTTACTTGAGCCAACATCCGCTAATACACGCTCAACATTTGCAAGCGCTTCCTTTGTTTGT
>CAYJJW010000258.1:0-2081 GCA_964370555.1 uncultured Treponemataceae bacterium
TTTACCACTATTTTTTTTATTTAGTGTTGCACTTAATGTGCAAATCTATCCCTAGTAATTATCTCACTGATACAAATTACTCAATTTTCTATAAACGCTATTTATTATCTCTATTTGCTCTTCTGTTGCACTGTCGGCACATTCGTCTATAAGGCTTTCTAAACTGGATAAACTTTCATTTAACGATGTTGTAAATCCTCTGGAAACTGAATACCAGTAGTTACCTCGTCCATCGGTAAAGAGTCCTACAAAGCCGAGTTCTTTACTTTTTTGTTTGGCAATAACGGTGCGTAAAATCCACTTGAGTGACGAAATAAGAACATCCCCTTGCTCCACAAAGCTTACGTTTAGTTGGCGTTTCCAGTCCGATTCTTTCATTGGGTAAAGGTCGAGTTCTTTTGCTAATAAAAGTACAAGCGATAGTTTTTCACCCTGTAACAGAGAGTACTCTCCAACAGATACACGAGTTTTTAACTTACCTGCTTGCATGAGCCTCTCTGGTTTTTCGTTTTCAAGATTTGCCTTTTGTAGATTTTCTAGTGGAAGCATAACATATTTTTTACCCTTAATAGTTTTAATCTTAAAGGTTTCTCCACCGAGTGTAATTGCGTTTACATCCTTTGGTTCAACTACGCGAGCTTTTTCACTCTCTCTATCTTGTTTAACAAGCCTATCAGCCTTTTTGCCTTTTTTACCGCTTCCACTTACGAGACGGCTTTCTATGGTATCATCAATTCGGCTCAGTATTGCCTTTGTAAGTGGAGACACTGACATTGCAAACATGCGTGAAGTTCTAACAATTTCACCTGCTACAATGAAAAGTGGGTCTGCTTTAAACATACTAGAGCCTGGATGTATTTGAATGTGTTCTGCCGTTAAACTTCGGTACACTTCCCTTTTTTCACGCACACAAATAAACTGAACCATACCGGAAGCGACACATGTTAAATAATCTTCCATGTTACCGCCCCCAATTATCGGAAGCCCTAAACTTGAAACAATCTGTGATAATTGCTCTTTTATGTTGTTAACCTCATACAAAATGCGCTCATCAAAGTAATTTTTTTTGCAAAAACTTGATTTATCTTTTGCGTCTGTATAAGCCTTAAAAATTTTCATGTAAGTTACAAAGTCTCCGTACATATCCCTAAAACTGTGGTGGGCACGGCGAGCATTCATTTCTTCACCCGGTGGAAGTATAAAAGGCGAATTAGTTGATAAAAAAGCAACAGCAGTAAGTACTTCATCCATAACATCGGGGTACCTTGTTATTGACTCTACAATAATTCTGCTTTCACGAGGAGATAATGGAAATGCTATCATATACTTACCAATTGCGGTAAGCGTTCTGTCTTTGTTTAATGCACCAAGCATTTCAAGTGTTTCTATTCCACCAATTATACCCTCTTGGCCTGGTGGTGCTATAAAGTCAAACTTTTCAAACTCACTTATGCCAAGCTCTGCCATACGCAATACAACTTCGCAAAGGTCAGTTCTGTAAATTTCTTCTAGCGTATATAGTGTTCTTGTTTCAAAGTTTTTGCGAGCAAAAAGTCTGTAACAGGTTCCCGGCTGTGTGCGCCCTGCCCGCCCCTTACGTTGATTACAAGAAGCCTTAGATACTTCTGTTTCGTTTAAGCTCGATGTAAAGGTCCTGGGATTATAATAATTAAGTTTAGCAAGGCCTGAATCGATTACAGTTGTTATACCTGCAATGGTAATACTCGTTTCTGCGATATTGGTAGAAATAACTACTTTCTTTTTACCAAAAGGAGCAGGATCAAACACGCGCTCTTGCTCTTCTTTTGCTAACCTTCCATACAAGGGTACTAAATGCAATCTTCTTGAAAAGTTAGATTTATACAAACGATTCATACAATCTTTTATAATTTTTTCACCTGGTAAAAAACAGAGAATGTCGCCATCTACCTTATTTGCCAATACTCGCTCTATAGTATTTTCTATTTTTTCTAAAAGGGCATCTTGGGCAGCTAGGTTTAAAGTTGTGGTGGGGCCCTTTGGAGGGTCGTATATTGTTGTTACAGGATAGGTAATAGTATCGATATTTACAATTGGGCAGT
>CAYJJW010000259.1:0-2074 GCA_964370555.1 uncultured Treponemataceae bacterium
ATTCTGGAACTTCAAAAGAAACTTGTACGTGACTTTGTGCTCCAAGGTTGTAAATTTCATCGGGTTGAACTTCTTTAATAATACGCACTAAGTTTGATGTATCGGTTAAGTCTCCATAGTGCAAAATAAAGTTTTTATTTTCTGTATGTGGGTCTTGATATAAATGATCAATTCTTTCTGTATTAAAGCTTGATGCTCTTCTTTTGATACCGTGTACTTCATATCCTTTTTTTAGTAAGAATTCTGCTAAGTAAGCGCCGTCTTGTCCTGTAATTCCTGAAATTAATGCTTTTTTCATAAATTTTTCCTTTATTTATATTGAAATTCGCTCCCATGAATTGGGAACAACGTCTGAATAATCAAATGTATAATAGCTATCTTTATAGTCTATTTCTCTTCTATTCCATATAGAAGGTGCAATGACTCTTTTATTTTTATTTGAATTTAGCCATGCTGCCCACCAGCTAAAACTTGAGTTTGCAATAATATTAATAGGGCATGTACTCATAAGATACATATCTTGCCAACTGTTTTCACCGGTATTCCAGTCAACAAAGATAAACGGAGTTTTATTAAAATTGAGATTTTCCTTTGCCCATTCAATGTCATTTGAAAAAATTAAAAACTCATCAATCTTTTCGTTCTTTGCACAGTGTGCAATAGCATTATTATAGTATTCTTTAGTACAAACATCGTGAATACCTGAATTAAGGTAATCGCCTCTTCTAACGTGAATACTTACGGTATGCTTATCTTTATTATTGCCTGCAACTTCTTTTGATTTAGGTGATAGATTTTGCTTAAAGACAAAATCTTTTTTTATGCTATCTTGTATGGGTAAAAAGTATTTTTCGCTTTGCCAATATCCCTCTAAATACGTGTCTTCTGTGTTACTAAGTACTTGTGATGTATATTTAAAAAGTTTATCAATATAGTGAGTTTTTTTTGTTAAATATTTTCTTTTAATTCTAGTAATTATGTTAGTAGGAAGTGTTGCCAATTTAGTTATTTGTGAGTGTGTTGCAACTCTATACTCTATGTTAAATAGGTGTTCAAGTTCAAAGCCATTATGAGTATAATTAATTCCGCCTCTTGTTATTTGGTTATTATAGAGGCTGGTATCGAGGTATGTATCATGTCCATACTGTTCAAGACTTTTTGCAAAGGCATATTGAAACATTTGGTTTCCTAAGCCACCTTGAATTTTTACTATTTTCATTGTTTTAAACTATACTGTAGTTGCCTAGTTTTTGCAATAAGGTATAGCCCTCGATATACATTATGTTTTAAACACCATAAAGCTATTTTTCGTGGTAGGAAAAAGTCTTTATATGATGCAGCTTGAATTGCATTTTTAAAAATCTCTATTTTGCATAGTGAAGCAAAATCTTTAATTTTTTCTGAATAATTTGCAGGATTATCTTTATGAAAGGTATAACGGAGTGAAATTGTAAGAAGCGCATGAATAGCACGGATATATACTTTTTTTACAAGATTTTCATGGTTATTAAATGATACCGCATCTGTATATAACGCTTCAATGAATAGAAGGAGATAATCTTTAAAGTGAGTGTTAAATGCAGTAGAAGCAGTGTTTTCATCATAGCGGTAATGATACAATGCATCAGGAATAAATTTTACAGCCTTTGCAGTGTTAAAAATTCTAAAATTGTATTCAACGTCTTGGCCACGAGGTAGATTTTCATTTGAATAAAGATTATTTGTTAATAAAAAATCTCTTTTATATAGTTTTGCCCAAATTGATCCAACTCCGCTTGTAAGTTCAATTGAAAGTTCGTGTAGTTTTTGTAGCTCTTTTGTACTTGAAAAGGAAGCTTCTTGATTTTGAAAATAGCGTATTGTTTCTGAAGTTTTTCCAAACTCTTTTATGTAATTCCACATTACAACATCATAGTTTTCTTTATCTGTACTGATAGACTCAAGTACTGTTTTTATCATATGAGTGCTAACCCAATCGTCTGGGTCAACAAAACATACCCACGTACCTTTAGCTTTTTTTAATCCTGTATTCCGGGCATTACCAACACCTGCATTTTTTTGATGAATAACAGTA
>CAYJJW010000260.1:0-2060 GCA_964370555.1 uncultured Treponemataceae bacterium
ACACGGTCTGCAGTTCTTAAACATAAATTAGAGCGATACATGCCATCTTCAGGGCATTCAAAACGAACCCTACCGGGAGAGTTTCCAAACGGTTTATAACCGAGTAATTTTATTTCGTTAGAAAGTATTTTTTCAGCACCGATTGAACATAGTGCAACAAGTTTTACCATTTTGACATTATAACAGATATTGAATATTTGCGCAATTGTCATTTTAACTTTTGTAACCATTTTTCATTTATATTGTTTAGTAGTTAGCAAAATTTCTCTATTCTGAAGTCCTGCATGTATTATAATGTCTACAGACCAATCAAATGTTCAACAGGTGTTGACATTTTGCTTGTTTTACGGTATTTTATAATGACATTACAAATGCGATATGTCATCGTATAATCACTTTTAAAGGAATGTAAATGTTAGTAAAAATAGCAGGGATTGGAAAAGCTGTCCCAAAAAAAATTATGCATAACGACGATTTTGATAAAAGCCTCGAAACATCAGATGAATGGATTAGATCTCATACAGGTATTGAAAATAGACACGTAGCGGAAAAAGGCGAAAAAACCTCAACATACGGAACTGAAGCTTGTTTAAGCGCCATTAAAAATGCAGCTACAAAAGGCACAAATGTTTCTGTTGAAGACATTGACTATATTATTTGCGGAACTGCAACAGGCGACTACGTTGGATTCCCTTCAACAGCCTGTGTTATACAAAAGAATTTGGGAGCAAAAAAAGCTGCAGCCTTTGATGTAAGTGCTGCTTGCTCAGGCTTTATTTATGGTCTTGAAATGGCAAGTTCATTAATGCTAAGAAATAAAAAGAAGTATGCCCTTGTAATAGGAGCTGAAATTTTAACAAAAATTTTAGACTGGAGCGATAAAACTACTTGTGTTCTTTTTGGTGATGCAGCAGGGGCAGCCCTTCTTGAATTAACCGATAGTGAGGCTGACGGTAAAGCTTCAGGTATTTATTCTTCAATTTTGGGCTCAGACGGAACAGGCGATGAACACCTCTATCTTAACGAAAAAGGTTTTTTACACATGAACGGGCGTGCTGTTTATAATTTCGCCGTAGATAAAATTACAACACTCATTGATGATATGATGAAACAAGAAAATCAAACTATTGAAGATATTGATTACGTTGTGTGTCACCAAGCGAATGAAAGAATTATTCAAGCAGCTTCAAAGCGTTTAGGCTACGATAACGATAAGTTTGTGTATAACTTACAACACTACGGTAACACCTCTGCTGCAACAATACCTGTAACACTTTTTGATATGGAAGAAAAAGGCATCTTAAAGCCAGGCATGAAACTTGTATTAGCAGGATTTGGCGCAGGCCTTACATGGGGCGCAAGTTCAGTGGTATGGTAGGGGAATAATTACTAGGTACTAGTTACGAATTACTAATTATTGAGAGAGGCAAGTTTTGCAGCATGCAATTCTTGCCTTTTTTTTACAGAAAGTTTAATCGTGTCATGGATGACACTCAACTTAATAATGTATGAGTTTCGTGCTAATCCATACGCTTCGGGCAGGCGCGAAACTCAATAGTAAAAATTGACAGGACGTCAATTTTTACGAACCGTTGCAGCGTTTGCGTGGGCAACTAAGCCTTCGGCTTTTCCAATGTGCTCTGCGGCAATAAGACTTTTTTCTACGCCTTCACCTTTGCTTACTGTTCTAAGCGTTGTAACGGTTTTTAAAAAATGGCGAACAGAAAGGCCGCCTGTAAAACGAGCCGAAGTTGAAGTAGGAAGGGTATGGTTAAGCCCCGCAGAGTAATCGCCCAAAACTTCCGCAGCTTCATGGCCTAAAAAGAGACTTCCGTAATTTCGCACCCTTTTTTCTAGTTTGTCTCGCACAGATCCTTCGTTAAGAGCAAGTTCTAAGTGTTCGGGTGCTTTTTTATTTGCTATGTCACAAGCTTCATCCAATGTTTTTGTAACGATGATTAACCCATTGTTTTGTATGCTGAGCTCTGCTGTTTCTTTTGTTTCAAGAACTGAAAGCTGTTTTTCAACTTCTTTTTGCACCTCTTGGGCGAGCTTTTCTG
>CAYJJW010000261.1:0-2043 GCA_964370555.1 uncultured Treponemataceae bacterium
TAAATGCAAGTGAAAGCGATATTGCAAATGTTTCAGGCTTTGCAGAAATTACCGCTAAAACACTTGTTACAGGTTTACTTGATTGTAAAGAAGAAATGCTAAGCCTTACACAAAATACTATAAAAATAAAAACTATAGACAAAGAAAACGCAAAACTTGCAGGACTTTCATTTTGCTTTACAGGCGAGCTTCACACCATGAAGCGAAGTGCAGCAGAGAACATGGTAAAAGAAGCTGGTGGAAGCACAAAAAGTTCAGTTGGAAAAGGTTTAAGTTATCTTGTAACAAATGACACAAGTTCAGGCTCTTCTAAAAACAAAAAAGCTAACGATTTAGGCGTGCCGATTATTAATGAAGAAGAATTCTTGAAGTTAATTACGAATGACTAGTTACTAGTTACGAATGTGGCGAACTTATGCCGATAAAATATCTTTATTTGTAACTAAGCTATTTTGATACAAGGTATCGGGACAAATGTCAATACAATTTGTTGGGTCTCTTGTCTCAGAAATATCAAAGGCTAGTGTTCTGTTCATAATGGTGCATAGCCTTTTGAATTCATTGATGTCTTTGATTTTTTCAAAAATACCCTTTTCTTCTAGGATAAACGAGCAATCATATAATTTTATTTCGCCGTTGTCGTAATAGAGGTGAACTTTATAATCATCGGTTGGCACAACTTGAAATAGTGCAGGTCTTTCCATAGGTTTCTCCTTATATTATAGCATATTTTTGTAAAATTGTAGAGGTTTAGACAATCTTTCCCATACTGAAAAATATTTGGTTTTTTAATAATTTTGGCAAAATATATAGTTTTTTTAGTGTGAAGCATTACTGAAACTAGAATAAAACACTATAAATTGGTATACTTTTATGAGTATTTTATTAAACAGGTTTAGTAGTATGAACATAGAAGACATAGGAAAGTTAAATGGCTTAGCGGGCGGCTTGGCAGGAAGTGCGGTAACATATGGCATGACCGGAAGCGCGACGTTTAACTTGGCAAGTCTAAATTTTATGGGGAAAAATGAAGATGGAGAGTTAGTACCAAAGCAAGTAGGGTTGTTTGAACTAACATACAGTAAAGCTGGTGGCTTTAGTAGCCGCCTAGGTATGGGAGGGCAAGACGTAAGCCTAGGCACCATAGCAAGTGCAGTGCAAGGAGCAGGGCACTGGAACACAAATAATAAGATACAAAACTATGTGAGTAAAAATGGACTAGATAAAGGTGACTTTTTAAGGATGAACTATGGGTTTGGAGACGATAAGGCAAAAGACCAGTTAGATTCAATACTTGATGGAAGCACACATCTTGAATTTGGTGGAACAGATGGAAAGGCACAAACAGTTTTAGAGGGTGACAAAAGAGTAGTACAGCTTAATGACACTAAGAATTTAAACTCCTATTATTAAAGCACTGTGTTTTATTATTTTTTCAAAACGTGCATCAATCATAGTTTTATTCCTTAATAAAATAAATATTTACTTCGGATATAATTTGCTTGCTTTTCTGTAATGATTCCTGCCCAAAAGTCGGCATTTACAGAACCATATAAATCATCATGTAAACAATCTAGGTATGAAACCTTGTTTTTTTCACCTTCTATAAGAGCTTAATAGCGCGCTTTAAATTGGGAGGAAGCCCTTGTTCTATTATGTCATCTTCATAATCATTCATAGTGTTACCGTTATAGTAATTATACCATATTTTTCCTAAAAAATAATATTCTCTTTTGTGCTTTATAAATAATAATTCTATTAATCTGCGCAATTCTTAAGGATTTAAAACTTTCAAAAAATAAAAACTACTCCATCACCAATGGCGTTTCTAAAAAATACGCAGGGTCTACGGCAATACCATTTATTCTCACTTCCCAGTGTAAATGTGGACCTGTAGCAAGACCTGTTTTCCCAGTTTTTCCAATAAGTTCGCCTTGTGTTACCATATCACCTGCTTTTACATCCATTGAGTCTAAGTGATAATATAAACTGTAAAAGCCAGGTAAATGCTCAATTACAATAGAGTTTCCAGAAGAGTTTCGC
>CAYJJW010000262.1:0-2011 GCA_964370555.1 uncultured Treponemataceae bacterium
TCCTTCAGGAATACTCACACGTATAGATTCAAATCTACCAGATTCAAATATTTTTGATAACTCTTGTACAGACATGGCACTTGTTATATTAAAAATCCCTGCTTGTAGATTTGTGTTATTAATTCTTCCGTATAGATAAAATACGTGGCTGAGGCGAATAATACCCTGTTCCTCTAAATCATCTGCAACGGTTCTAAGTGTTGCTCCAGATTGTACTTTAAACTTTATCTCTTCTGCATTTTCGCTAAGGGGTGTTAAAAAAAAGTTATACAATGCCATTAGCGATACCAGTGCTAAAACGGCAAAGATACCTAAAAAAATACTTATTTTTACAATTTTATTTTTCATTTAAGAATTGCTCCGCTTCTTCAATTGTCATATTACTGTAAATATGATCTTCAAGGAATAAATATAATGATTTTAATTCAAAAGGTACATCATTTTTGCGAAAAAATTTAACTAAATTTTTAACATCATCAAAAGAAAAAGTATATTGAACATTGCTCATAGAATGATTTCTTGTCCTTCGACTGCTAAATGAACTCTTACTTCTCCATAACAAACATTATCAGAATACCATTGTGCTGACTTAAGTATTGAGTACAGTTTTTTATCATCGTAGGTTGGCTCATGATGAAAAAGATATAATTCTCTAATATTAAAAAGATGTGCAAAGTCAATAGCATAACAAAAAGCAGAGTGTCCCCAGTTTTCTTTTTGAAGTGCATCATCAACTGTATACTGAGAGTCTAATACTAATACATCAGCATCACCAAAAAAATTATCGGCTTCAATTGTTCTCATAAAATCTGTTTGTTGCAATTCAACATCAGTTGCATGTATAAATGTCTTTCCATTTTCTACAATTTTGTATGTATATGAAAATCCTGGATGAAACATTTTTTTACACTGAAGACTTGCATCCCCTATATAAAACTGCTCATATTCAGACAGAGTGTGAAAAACTATATTTTTTGTAAATGCTTCAAAGGGAGCAGGAAAAAAAGGCTGCGACATTTGATCGGATAGTAACTTTTTCGCATCTTCGCATGTAGAATAAATGTGTAAAGTACTTGTAGGATTAAATGCAGGGTCAAAAAAAGGTAAGCCTTGAATATGGTCCCAATGGAAATGGGTTATTAAAAGGTGAAAGGTAAGATTTGCAATACCTGAATATTGTTTTCCACATACTCGAATACCTGTTCCTGCATCTAAAATAATTTTTTCACCATTTTCTAAAACAACTTCAACACAAGCAGAGTTACCACCTACAGTTCCAAATAAGTCTTGAGGAAGATTTGCAATAAATCGTTGCTTGGCATCTTCAGACTGTAAATCTTTTTCAGTAATTTTTGCAACAACAGCAGAGATTTTTGATTGTATTTGATCCGGTCGAAGAGGCGTAGCAATAGACCCTCTTACACCAAAAAATTTTATTGTCACTGTAAAGTGCCCTCCGTGCTTGCATCCTCTGAAACTCTCAATGGACGGTTATTTTTATATAACTCCATTCTATCACAAATTTCAGATTTTTTCAACAATTTTCCGGAATTTATTCCGGGACAGGAGGCACTTTCTGCGTCCCAAGTTGCCTTGCTTTTTAGTAAAAATGTCCAAAATGGATATGTTGAGCATTGAATGGGTCTTGCTGTGTATACTTCACAACCTTCATTCCAAAAAATACAATCGTAATTTGATTTTTCTTGTAAACAAAGCACTTCCGTACCATCATAGTACGGTACAACTCTACAATAATTTTGTATAAAATCACTTTCACTAAGCTTAAGAGAAGTACAAAGATTTTCTAAGTCTATTTGAGAAAGGTATACAAAGCCGGGGTCATGTCTACAGCATCCTGAGCATTGTTTACAAGAGAAATTTAAACCATCAGAATAAAATGTGTCACACATAGCATATCCCCACATACAAAAAAAAGGTATCGGTTTAACCGATACCCTTTGGGGAGAGAAGGATTCGAACCTTCGAAGGCGGAGCCAACAGATTTACAGTC
>CAYJJW010000263.1:0-1994 GCA_964370555.1 uncultured Treponemataceae bacterium
TACCGTTTAAAAGTTTAGTCATTAACACTTTTTCATGCTCAACAATTTTTTCCCAGCCAATATTTTCAATGTATTCAATTGCTGCAATAAGCCCTGCTTCACCAGCAATATTTTGCGTTCCGCCTTCAAATTTTTCAGGAAGCCCAGCGTATTCACTCCCAGACTCATGAACGCCTGCAATCATGTCGCCACCATATAAAAATGGAGGCATTTTTTCGAGCAATGACTCTTTTCCGTAAAGGACTCCAATGCCCATTGGTCCATACATTTTATGAGCAGAAAAAGCAATAAAGTCTACATCCATTGCCTTTACATCTATTTTTTTATGTGGAATACTTTGAGCGCAATCTAGCACTACAACAGCACCTACACTATGTGCCATTTCAGTAATTTTTTCTACAGGGGTACGAACTCCCAATACATTTGAAACTTCTGCTACTGCTACAACTTTAGTTTTGTTTGAAAGCTTTTGCTCGTATTCTTGCATATCAAAGTGACCGTTTGTATCGGGATGCACATATTGAATGGTAGCACCTGTTACTTGGGCAACTCTCTGCCATGTAACAAAATTTGCATGATGTTCGGCTGCATACACAATAATTTCATCGCCTGGCTTTAAGAATGCCATACCGTAACTGTAGGCTATAAGATTTAACGCTTCTGTTGCACCCTTTGTAAAAATCATTTCGTGTTCTTTGGGAGCATTTATAAATGTTTTGAGTTTTGAGCGAGCTTGTTCATGAATCATTGTAGCCCGAGCAGAAAGCTCATACACACCCCTATGAGGATTTGCATTTGAAGTTTCATAATATTTTTTCACAGCTTCAATAACTGTAATAGGCTTATGAGATGTAGCTCCACTATCAAGATACACGAGACGTTTTCCATTTTCTGTTACCTCTAAGGTTGGAAAGTCTTTAACAACATTAATCATCTATTTTATTCCTTGTTTTGCAAACTGAATTACTTTTTCTTGCAAGGTTTCATCTTTTATCTTACTTACAACATTATATAATTTTGCATCTACTAAAAGTTGTTTTGCTTGTTCTACCGATAGTCCTCTTGAGCAAAGGTAAAAAAGTTGCTCATCATTAAAGCGGCCAATTGTTGCAGCGTGTTCTCCTGCTACACTTTCTTCACCACAAAGAATTAAAGGACATGTTCTATTATGCACACTTGGACTCATTAAAAGAACATCATCAATTTCTTTTCCGGTTGCTTTAACAGCTCCTTTTCTAAAGTCAATGGTTCCTCTATAAATCTTTGTTGCATTACCATCTAAAATACCACCTATATACATATTGCTATCGGTGTTCTTTCCTGTATGAACTGCAACATCATTTATATCTATTACGTTATCACTACTTACATGATAATAGGTATTAAGTGCAAATGTTGCACCATCTCCTATCAAGTTAGTTTTAACGGCACTTAGGGTATGTTTTGCGCCTAAAAGTATTCTAACCACTTCCACATTTGCACCAACTTCTGCTTCTATAACAAGCTGAGACCAGTCTTGCGTAGAATTATCTAAAAGTTGTGCAATAGTTACATGTACGTTTGAGCCTTTTTTTGCACGAACTTTTAATAGCCCTGCATAGTAGGCATGCGCATCTTTTTCTGAAGACACCACATGAAAAATACTTGTGTTTACATTTTCTTCAACATCTATTGCAACACTTTCACATAAAAAGGTATTTTCACTATTTAATTGAGCTCTGATATGAAGAGATTCTTGCATAGGCTCTGCTACACTCAAAGAAATTTTTGCATTTGTATTATTTAACACAAATGACTCTAAGGCTTCATCTCCACTTGAGTTAATGTTTACATCTTTAAACTCAACCGATGTTGGAAGTGCTATTTGTAAATTAAAGGCTTTTCGCTCTTGCAATGTTGGGAAAGAAGGAACTTGGGCACCATTTACGCCAAGATGATTCCATGTTGCAACAGGAAGTTCATTTACAATATTTTTTATACTCATATACTTCCCC
>CAYJJW010000264.1:0-1986 GCA_964370555.1 uncultured Treponemataceae bacterium
AGCTGAGAACAATACTGTTGCAACAAGTGCAAGTAGTAAAACTTTTTTCATTTTTTCTCTCCTATTATTTTTCATTACACAATCGATATTAGGCAATCGATTGCTTTATAATACTTCTATAAATCCTATTTGTCAAGGTGTTTTTTGCGTATTTATTCAAAATTTTACAGTTTTCTGAGATTATATATTAATTTTTACAGTAATATACAGTTTCTATTTGACAAAAACTATTAAAACCAATATAATTAAGCAATCGGTTGCTAAACCAAAAGGAAAACATGACATTCAAAGAAAGAGCAAAAGAATTAGTCAGTAAAATGACACTCGACGAAAAATTAAGTCAAATGAAGTATAACTCACCTGCTATAGAACACTTAGGAGTTCCGGCGTATAACTGGTGGAATGAATGCCTACACGGTGTTGCACGTTCTGGAACAGCAACGGTATTTCCTCAAGCAATTGCAATGGCGGCAAGTTTTAATACAGAACTTATGCATGACGTTGCTACTGCAATTTCTGATGAGGTGCGAGCAAAATATAATGAATATAAAAAATTTGGAGATACATTAATCTATCAAGGACTTACCTGTTGGTCTCCAAATATAAATATTTTTAGAGATCCTCGCTGGGGTCGTGGACATGAAACATACGGAGAAGATCCTTTTTTAACAGGTACCATGGGAGTTGCTTTTATAAAAGGTATTCAAGGGGATGGAAAGTATCGCAAAACTGATGCAACAATAAAACACTATGCAGTTCACTCAGGGCCTGAACATGGACGGCATAGCTTCGATGCTAAAGCAAGTGAAAAAGATATGAGAGAAACCTATTTATGGGCATTTAAATATTGTATAGATAATGCAGATCCTTCTGCTGTTATGGGTGCCTATAATAGAGTAAATGGAGAGCCTGCATGTGCAAGTAAAACATTATTATTAGATATTCTTTATGGAGAGTTTGGTTTTGATGGCTATGTTGTTTCAGACTGTGGAGCAATAAGCGATATAAATAAACATCATAAAATTACCAATGACGAAGCAGAAAGTGCTGCTCTTGCGGTAAATAACGGATGCCAACTAAATTGTGGCAAAGCCTACGAATGGCTATCAGAGGCTTATAAGCGTGGCTTACTCACAGAAGAAACAATTACAAATGCTGTAGAAAAACTGTTTACCGCACGTTATAGGCTCGGTATGTTTGATACAGATTGCGAATATGATACAATACCTTATAATGTTATTGAATGTAAAAAACACCGTGATTTAAACTTAAAAATGGCAGAGCAAAGTATCGTTTTATTAAAAAATGATGGCTTACTTCCAATAAAAGAAAGCTCAAACATTAAAACAATTGCAGTAATAGGTCCTAACGCTCAAGCTATAACACCACTTTTAGCAAATTACAACGGAACCCCTTCTCGCTTAACAACTTTCTTAAAAGGAATACAAGACATTGCAGATGGAAGGGATATTGAAGTATTATATGCAAGAGGCTGTGATATCAAAAATGATGAAATTCATCAGTGGGCAGAGCAACCTGAAAGAGAAGCTTTAATTGCAGCTAAAAAAGCAGATGTAATTATTCTTTGCATGGGATTAAACCCTGAAATGGAAGGTGAAGAAGGAGACGCATATAATGGTGATTTAAGCGGGGACAAAAGAGATATTGAGTTTCCAAAAAGCCAGCAACAACTATATAATGCTGTAAAAAAAGTAGCTCAAGAAAAAAATACTCCAATGGTTTATGTTAGTTGTACCGGTAGCGCAATGAATCTCGTTGACCAAGATACACATTGTTCTGCTGTTATTCAAGCTTTTTATCCCGGTGCAGAAGGTGGGAAAGCACTTGCAAACATTCTATTTGGAAAAGTTTCTCCAAATGCACGACTACCGGTTACCTTTTATAAAAGTAGCGATGACTTACCACCATTTGATGATTATTCTATGGAAAACAGAACGTATAAGTTTTTTAAAGGTGAAGCTTTGT
>CAYJJW010000265.1:0-1967 GCA_964370555.1 uncultured Treponemataceae bacterium
TTTCTCTCATCAAGAATTGCTTGTGCACACGTTTCAATTTTTTGTTTTTGCTCTTCAGATATTTCTGCCCAAGGGAAGGTATTATAAACCAATTCTTTTGAGTATCTGTAATCACTTTTCAAACGACCTGCAACTGTTCGCATCCATGCCATGTGTACATTTGAAGTTAAAACACCAAAGTGATACAGTGTAGCATTTGGAATAATTTGAACAGCATCACTTGCTATTGAATTCATATCTAAAAATCCTATTGGAACATACACCCTCCGTTCCGATGATACCCTTGGCACAATTAGATAATTTGTATAAGGATGTGCAATTTGAGCAAATATTGCGGGAACTTTTGCATAACCATTTGTAGTTTTTGCCTTACTATCTAAGCGAAATTTTTCTACAGCTTCAATTCTTGCTTTAAGTATTTTGCTATTTTTTATTACATCAAATGGCTCGTTATGAAGCCAAATACAGTAACGTTTTTTTCCTTTGATAAATTCCTCTGCACCAACATACGGCTTTATCACTTTTTCTAGAACAGGCTCTTTTTTTAGAATTTCATCCCTTTCTTCAGGAGTTAAAATAAAAAAACCTCCGTCCCTTGGTTGGCTCCCAAAGTTCATTTCAGGTACAGAACATAAAGGTTTTTTTTGTGCAGTAACAAAAAAATTACCTCCTTCTAATAAGTAAGGGCTTATGTTTATTACCTTTGTCATTACAGCTTGAGAATTTCCGATATTGTATGTAAACAATTTTTTTTCTTCTTTAGGACTTCGCGAAAATCCAACAATAACGCAATGAACAGCAGCTTTTTTTGACGCCTCACTTTCCCACTTAAAAGTTTGGTGTGCAAATGTAATATACATTTTATACTCGTTAAGTAACACATGCCACAAAATAGGAACTTGAGAACCTTGACAAATTGAATTTGTAGAGACAAAAGCTACATTAATATTTGTGCCTTGAATATATTCTGCTGCCTTTTTATACCAACAGCAAACGTAATCTAAGTCTTGAACATCTTTAATATTGCCAAAAATTTGTTCAACTTCTTGTTTTTGTGGGCTCCCTTGATCCATAAGTCTCGCACCAACAAATGGAGGATTTCCCATAATATAATGTAACTCAGACTTAGGTAATACTTTTTCCCAATCCATACGAAGAGCATTACCTTCAACAATGTGTGCATAAGACTTTAAAGGAAGGAAATCAATATGCATTTGCATAATTTCTTCGGTTTTTTTCATCATTTGAGATTCTGCAATCCAAAGGGCGGTACGGGCGACAGTAACAGCAAAGTCATTTATTTCAATACCATAAAACTGCTTTATACTTACTTTAATAACATTTCCAATATCAAATAACATTACTTGTGCTTTTAATAGCTTACTTAAAACTTCATTTTCCAGTGTTCTAAGTGATAAATATGTTTCTGTTAAAAAATTTCCAGAACCACATGCAGGGTCTAAAAAGGCAAGTTTCTCTAGCTTTGATTGAAATTCCTCTAACTGTTTATTTCGAGTTTTATCAACAGTAACTGCACTTATTGTTTCAAATTCTTTACGTAAATCATCCAAAAACAATGGATCAATTACCTTGTGAATATTTTCAATAGAAGTATAGTGCATTCCGCCAGAACGCCTTGTTTCAGGGTTTAAAGTACTTTCAAAAACTGCACCAAAAATAGTGGGGCTAATCTCACTCCAGTCAAAATCTTCACTGGCATTTTTTAAGATAAGATGCTTAATGTGGTCATTAATTTGTGGTATTTCAATATTTTCATTTTCAAAAAGCCCGCCGTTTACATACGGAAACGATGAAAGCGATTCATCTAAGTAAGGGTCACGCTCTTCAATTTTTGTGTTAAGAACTTTAAACAAATCTATTAAAGCACGGCGAATATCCTTTGCTGCAAACACATTTAAATAATCATGAAACTTTCCATGTTTTCCAAAAATTCCTGCGTCTTCTGC
>CAYJJW010000266.1:0-1952 GCA_964370555.1 uncultured Treponemataceae bacterium
TAATTACTAGTTACTAGAGAGGAAATGCTTTGAAAATGAACATAGTGTACCATAATGAAGATTTTCTCATAATTGATAAGCCAAGTGGGTTGCCGTCTGCGCCTTTGAGTGAAGCAGACACAGAAAATGCTTTTAGTATTGTAGCAAAAGATTTTCCTAACATTAAAAATGTTGTAGGCAAAAAGGCAATTGAAGGTGGATTGGTTCACCGAATCGATACCGATACACGAGGTCTTTTACTTATTGCCTGTAATCAAAGTTCTTACGACAATTTTATACAACAACAAATTGAAGGTACTTTTATTAAACATTACACAGCCTTTTGTATAGATAATAGAGAAGGGCTTTCACACTTTAAAAACCCTCCCATACGAGTAACATCTCGTTTTCGCTTTTTGGGTGAGGGTAGAAAAAAGGTTGAGCCGGTGTTTGAAACTTCCGGTAGGGCAGCCCTTAAAAAAGCAGGTAGTAAACTCTACACAACGGAAGTAAGTGCAATTGAAAAAGCTCCAATGCCTTTTGAAAACAATTGCGTAAAGGTGAGTTGCACCATACAAGAGGGGTTTAGACACCAAGTTAGAAGTCATTTAGCGTATCTTGGCTTACTGATAATTTCTGACCCATTGTACGGCATAGAAAATAAAGAAGTAGGCATGCAATTTTTTGCAAGTGGCTTAGAGTTTATGCATCCCGTAACAGGGGAACACATACAGTTTTTTCTATGAACTTTTTCAGTTCTGCACACAAATAAAATGATCCAACGCAAAGGAGGGCCTTGTGTTCATTAGCACAAGTTTCCAATGCATTTTTAATTGCCTTTGTGTAATCCTCATTCACCGTTAAAACATCATTTTCAAAATATCTTTCAAAAGCATTTCTCGCTTTTTCAATTGAACCTTTTTTTACATTACCGGGGAGTGTTACCGAAATATGTGAAAAAGAGCACACAGAATCGAGTATAAGTTTTGCCATGCTTTCAACGTCTTTATCATCGGCACAGGCAAAAAGAAGGCTTTGAGAGCTTCCATGTGCCTCATAGAAGGCATTAAGAGCGTAGTTTAGACTGTTTGGCGTGTGTGCACCATCCATAATGCCCAAAACTGTCTTGTTTTGTATACACACTGAGAAATTTTCTAATCTACATGGCAGAAAAGCTTTGGATAAACCTTGTAAAAGTATCTCATGTGAAAGCTTTGGAAAAAGTGCTCTTAGAGTAAGGGTTGCAAGTTTTGCATTTTCTTTTTGAATGCTTCCTTTTAGTTGTAATTCTGTACCGTCAATAAGAGAAAATATATCTTTATAATTGCCTGCATTTTTAATTTCATCTAAAAAAGTAACATTCGTTTTAACTTCTTTTGCTTTGTCTAAAAATACTTTTTTTACTTCACTTATTTGTCTGTTTGAAAATACTGGGATTCCTTTTTTTATAATACCCGCTTTTTCAAAGGCTACCTTTTCTAAGGTATCGCCTAAAAATTGGGTGTGTTCAAGTTCTATTGGTGTTATTATACATGCCTTTGGAAAAAGCACATTTGTTGAATCTAGCCTTCCGCCTAAGCCAACTTCAAACACAGCCCATTCAACCTTAGCTTCTCTAAAACAAATAAAGGCAAAGAGGGTAATAAGTTCAAACCATGTTGCCTTAGCTCCGCCATTGTTTTCGAGCTCATTTATTTGTGGTAATTTTTCTGTAAATATGGCAAGCGCTTTTTCGTATACTTCGGCTGCAAATGGAATAGATGCTGTTCTAACACGCTCTGAAATGTCTGTTACATGGGGAGAAGTGAATAGTCCTATTTTAATGCCTGATTCTTGCAATACGCTTGCAATAAAGCTCGATGTAGAGCCCTTTCCTTTAGAGCCTGCAACATGTATGGTATTGTATGAGTTTTGAGGATTATCAAAAAGGTTACATAACAATTCCATATTTTTAAGCCACAGTGCATCTTTTT
>CAYJJW010000267.1:0-1938 GCA_964370555.1 uncultured Treponemataceae bacterium
ACCAGGGATATCTAGAATAAAGTTATTGAGTGTAAAATACGGAGTGTTTGAATTATCTTTATTCTCTGTATCATACGAAATAAGCAAAGTGATGTTATCATTAAGTTGCGTAAACGAAAAGCTTGTTTCATCATATGTGTAAGGAGATATTCCTATGCGTGAATCGGGATGCAACTCAGATGTAGCACGGATATTATGTAAGTACGAGCTTACATGCCCTATATCATAAAATATATTATTCTCACCATTTTTATCTGTGTTTCCTGAGATGGTAATAATGTCACTTCCAAAATACAGTTTACCTCCAAACTCAGTTTCAATAAAAATTGCACCACCAACACCATTACGACTTTGCCCAGTAGGATCTGAGCCATCATCAACTACTTCATTATTAATAATAGTAGCGCTGTTTATTATTAACGCTTGTCCATCTACTTGAATAGCACTTGCTTGAACAAAATCATTTGTGAAAACTTTACTATTTTGTATAGTAGTTCCATCTAATGTTAATATTCTACCAGCTTCGTTTGAAATAAGAGGAGCGGTTGCAATTAATTTTTCTTTATTTCCATCAATTATTACGTCCCCAAGTGTAATGTCAAAGGAACTAGTAATATTAACAAGATTTTTTGAAGATTTAAATCTTTTAATTATAACATTGGACTTGTTATTTAATTGTCCAATATCGTAATCTATTGTATCCATAACATAAATTACAGAACCTTCAGGAGCATTTACGCCACCGAGCGCTTTGTATGATTCATTTAAGCTTGTTTTAGGCTCATACGGTGTAAGACCAGTCGAATCAGAATCAGATTCATAATCTACCTCAAAGGAATATTCAGAAGTATCACTATAGGGCATAAAAAAAGCTGCTGCTGGTTTTGTTACAAGAACGGTTTCCTCTTCTAATATAACAGTGCTTTCAGAGCGAGCTTTAAAGTAGGTATCATCAAGCTTTACACCTTCTAAAATGGCTTCTTCGGTTAGTAATTCTTGCGCATTATGGGTTATGTCAATTGTTGCATATACAGATTGACCTACTGTCATATTGTAAAAGGTAACTTGTAGTCCATCATCAAAATTATCATCATCAAGTGTAATTGTTTGTGTTGCTACAATTTGGTTAGTGTTAGAATTAAAAAGAGAAATAATTACATTAAAGTCTGTATCATCATTATCGTTATCTACATCATTGTCACTATCAATAGCCCGTGGCAGTATTGAATCACTTAAAATAGGACTAACAGCATTATTTGATGTTAGTCCCATTTCTTTTAAATCTAAGGTTACTGTTGTTCCACTGTTAACATTCCATAATGAATTACAGCCAAGAATACATACCATAACCGCTACACAGATAAGTATAGCTATTAATTTTCTTTTAAGCATAAAAGCCCCTAAAATAATATTTTCCACCTCGCTCAATAATATAACGTTTATTTATAGGTTTTTCAAGAAAAAAGAGAATTTAGTACAATTTTTTTGCGTTTTTTTAAGCCTTTTACTTTTCGGCCAGTAAGTTCACTGCTTTTTCCAATGCGTTGGTTACGTGTTGGTAGCCAGTGCAACGGCAAAGGTGGCCTGCGATGAGTTTTTTTATTTCGTCTCGGCTGTACTTTTTACCTGAGTTTGTAATTTCAATGGCGCTCATAATAATGCCTGGGATACAAAATCCGCATTGTACGGCAGTTTCATCCATAAAGGCTTGTTGAATTGGGTGCAGTTTCCCGTCCATTTCTTGTAAGCCTTCTACCGTGAGAATTGTTTTGCCGTCTGCCCAAAGTGCTAGGTAAATGCAAGAGTCAATTGCCTTACCATCAACGAGCACCGTACAAGCCCCGCACTCGCCAACTTCGCATCCTTTTTTAACACTTGTAAGACCAAGCTTATTTCGAAGCACATCCAAAAGTGAATCTCTTGGATCTATTGCAATTT
>CAYJJW010000268.1:0-1886 GCA_964370555.1 uncultured Treponemataceae bacterium
CAGGATAGGTAATAGTATCTATATTTACAATTGGGCAGTTTCCAAAGTATTCTGAAAACACTTCTGCGTTCATAGTAGCAGAGGAAACAATCACTTTAAAATCGCTACGCTCTTTCAGTACACGTTTTAAAAGCCCAAGCACAAAGTCAATGTTTAAGCTTCGCTCGTGTGCTTCATCAACCATAATAACAGAATACTTTGAAAGCCATGGGTCTAGCTTCATTTCTTGTAAGAGTATGCCGTCTGTCATAATTTTAATTTTTGTAGAAAGGTCTGTTTTATCTTCAAAGCGCATTTTATAGCCAACTAAACCTGGATAACTTGTATTAAGTTGTTTTGCTATAAACTCGCTTACCGAAAGGGCTGCAATTCGTCTCGGTTGCGTAACTGCAATCATCCCAGTATTTGAAAAACCTGCTTCATGTAAGATAATAGGAATTTGCGTTGTTTTCCCAGATCCTGTAGGGCTTTGCACTACAACCGCCCTATTGTGTTCTAATGCTTCTAAGATAAGATTTTTTTGTGCATAAACGGGTAATTCTTTATAATTTATCGCCATATTGTTTTTCCTGTTATTTCTTTCATGTCTTGTAATCGCACCGAGTAATAATCTTTGTTTTGTTTATGTTGCCCTGCAATAAACTCGTCGGTAAGTTTTTTTATAATCATATTATTTTTCTCATCTTTATGCGCTGCTATTATAGTACTATTATAACTCATATCTAATACAACGTCCCCTACTTCGGAATGAACAAAAGTAGACCCTGCAGTTTTATTTCGTACGTCTACATGTAAAAGAATACTTGTTCCCGTATCTTCATATCGATGAAGAGGATCATCAAAATTGGGATAATAATTCTGACCCGAAATAGTGTTCCCTATTGAGTACATAATAAGTTTATCTCCCGAATGTGACTTAATGAGTTCCCACTCTTGCGTAACATGAGGATGGTTTCCCCACACAATATCAACACCAACATCAAGTAGCTCATGAAACCACGCTTTTCTTTCATCGCTTACAGTACTTACATACTCAGGCTCTGAAACATGTACACTTAATACAAATATATCATGAGGATGATTATTTTGCAATGTTGTAAGGTCGGTAATTAAATCTTGCTTACGTTTTTCAGACAAAGAATACACATCAAAGGTATCTAAATGCTCCCTAAGATTTACAAGCTCTGTAATGGCCACAAAGAGCACCGTCCATCCTTGTGTTTCAATAAGTTCATAGCTTAAAGAGTTATCTCTTTTTATACCAGCACTATATACACCTGATTCTCGCAAAGTATCAAAAAAATCTCTTGTTTCTGTTATTCCTAATAAACCTTGATCCGTTGTATGATTATTTGCAAGTGAAAAAACATCAAATCCACCTTTTATTGATGCAAGTACATAATCTGAATGTACATTAAATGTTGGATACGATTCGTTTGGTAATGAATTAACGACAGGGGTTTCAAAGTTTGCAAAACTTAAATCGTCGGCATATAAAAGATGCTCTATATCTTCATAAATGAGAGAATAATCTTTCATGTTAAAGTTAACATCATGAGCCATTATATCCCCCGCAAAGGTTAACTTTAGAGGATTTTGCCTCGGAGGATTTTGAACGTAATTTATATTTGTTTCATATTCTGTTTCAATTGAAGTATGTGTAGCACATGAAACAAAAAAGATACACAAAACAAGACACAATAATCTCATTACTTATAGTATACTCTCATACACAAACCTTTGCAAGTACAAGGCCAAATTTTGAGTATTTTTTGTAAAATTACCTTTTCTTCCTTGCGTTATGAAATTTTATGGTGTATAATTTATATGAGACTTATTAATAAAAAAGACGGAGAAAAAAATGTCACAAAACAAATTTGTGTACT
>CAYJJW010000269.1:0-1875 GCA_964370555.1 uncultured Treponemataceae bacterium
TTAGCTTGAAGAGCTTTCATTGCACCAATTGCGATACCATCATTGTTACCAAAAACAATTTCTGGTCCACTTGTTTCTGTTACAGGGAATTGTGTTAAACAAGTTGACATTCTGTCTAATCCTTCTTCTGCTGACCAACCTTCTGCTAGGTAGTCTTCACCAACTTGTTCCATTGTGTATCCATCAGCTTTGATAAAGTTACCAAGTTCTGTTACAGAACCTTCAGATCTACCGTCTGCTTCAGGTTGTGAGTAAGATGCACGAATTAATACATATTGTAATTTTTTGTCTCCGTTTCTGTCCCATTTTGCAATGTCGTCTTTTAAGAAACTATAAGCAATTTCTGCTTGTGTTACACCACCTGCACGAGGGTTAGTTCCAATAAACCAACAATCATCGTATGAATCAACAACACCATCGAGAGGACGGTTGTTATAGAAAATAACAGGGATTCCTGCTGAACGAGCTTGTTCAACAATAGTACTTGAGGCTTCATTAGCTGTCATACCTACAACGAGCATTTTTGCACCTTGTGTAATAGCTGTTGTAATTTGATCGTTTTGAACAGCTTGATCACCACGACCGTCATAGAATTGAACATCTAAGTTTGTTCCTTCATATAACTTTGAAGCAGCATCCATAACCATACTCATTTGAGTATCTGAATAGTTAAATACAAAGTGTGCAACTTTTGTTTTACCACTTGACTCTGAACCACCACCAGCAAATACTGGCACAACAAACATAGCTACCAAAAGCGCTACGCTTACAATTTTTTTCATTTCCTTCTCCTTAGAAATAATATAAATCAACCTATTAAGTGTAACTTCAAATAATCAAAAAGTCAAGAAGAGAAAGTTTAAGTTATGCAAATTTTCTAATGCTTTTTTACTAAAATAATAATATCCCCCTAAAAATTAACTAAATTACAGTATTTTGCAACCTTTTTCGATAACTAATGTCTAATAAACATAGAGGTCATAAAAGTATGGAAATAAAAACAAGAAGCGAAATTAGAGAAGAGCACTTAGTAAAAATTGAAAATATTAAGCGCCAAGCTAAAAATGATATTGCCAAAACAAAATATGAAATGAAAATACAGCTCAGTGCCGACTCTGACCAAAAAGCAATAGAAAAAATAAAACGAAAAGAAACTAAACGCCTTAATAAAGAAGAAGCAAAAAAACAAGAGCAAAAAAAATGGGAAAATGTTCCTAAAATCTATTCAACCGGCGAAGAAATATTTAATTCGGTAACACATGGCATAGGAGCAGGTCTTGCAGTTGCAGCCCTCGTTTTATTAATTGTGCGAGCAGCCTTATATGCACCTCAAGGTCTTGCCCCTGAATACATTGTAAGCTGGACTATTTTTGGAGCAACACTCGTAATTCTATACATGATGTCAACCCTATATCATGCGCTCACTCCACCAAAAATTAAGGCCGTGTTTGCAATTTTTGACCATTGCGCAATTTACCTACTTATTGCAGGAACCTATACACCGTTTTGCCTAGCATCGCTCAATGGTGTTATCGGGTGGACTCTATTCGGTATCATTTGGGGATTGGCAATTCTCGGAATAACCATGTATTCAATTTTTGGAAAAAAAATACGAATTATCTCATTACTTACCTATATTGCAATGGGCTGGCTCATAGTTTTTGCGTACCGCCCAATGAAAGAAGCGCTACCCCAAATTAGCCTTGTGTTCTTACTTCTCGGTGGCGTTGCCTATACTCTCGGAGTAATCTTTTATGCAATGAAAAAAGTAAAATGGATGCACCCAATTTGGCACCTATTTGTATTAGCAGGAAGCATCTTACACTTTTTCTCGGTATATTACTCAATTTAATTACTAGTTACTAGGTACAAATT
>CAYJJW010000270.1:0-1835 GCA_964370555.1 uncultured Treponemataceae bacterium
TGATTGTGCGTTCTTTATATCATCGAAGCAAAGTAAAAGAACTTCCAATTTTAGAAAGAAAGCTTTACGATTCTGCTAAAAAACTTCTTGAAGATGAAATCGCATCTGCATTAGAATTAGGACCAAAAGAAGTGGAACAACTTTTACATGAAAAACTTGAACCTCTTGGACAAGAAGTAGAACCTAAAAAGGCCTATGGTACATTTGATGAAGATGATAAGGATGATGATATTATTCTTGAAGACGATGATGATGACACAGATGCCTTTGGGGATGATGATTAAATATTCATGAGTAAAGAAGCTATTCAAGTTGCATTGGTAATTACTGCAGCAGGAACTTCTTCTCGCTTTGAGACAGGGGAAAAAAAAGAGTTTTTTCCCCTGAAATCTACAATATGCCCTCTTCAAGAAGAGGGTACTGTTCTTTCCTGCAGCATAGAAGCTTTTTTACAATTTTTTTTAGAATCAAAAAGCTTTGTCCTATCAAATGTAATAATTACTATACCCTCAACAATACAAGAAATAAAAGCACAACAAGCAGTTTTTTCAAGCGAATTCGTTCGTACATCATTTAAGAAATTAAACATTGCACCAAATTTTGTTCATGGGAGCACAACCCGTCAAAGTTCTGTTTTTTGTGCACTAGACTACATACAGAACCAAAACAACCAACCGGACATTGTACTCATTCATGATGCTGCAAGACCCTTTATTACATTAGAAATTGTATCGGCAGTAATTGAAAAAGCATACGAAAAAGGAGCTTCCGTTCCTTCTATTACGCCCGTAGATACACAAAAAGAAATAGATTCAAAAGGAAAAATTATTCGCCACCTTGCACGTTCTAGTTTAGGAGCAGTTCAAACACCGCAAGGGTTTCACTTTATAAATCTATTTGATGCTCATAAAAAAGCTATGCTCGACAATACAGAGTATACCGATGATACAGAAATATGGGCAAATTATGTAGGAGATGTATACACTGTTCAAGGCAGTGTTCAAAACACTAAGATAACATTTAAACAGGATATAGAAAAATACATGACAACAGAATCGCTTTACAGAACTGGATTAGGCACAGATTTTCATCGCCTTGCAGAAGGACGTAGACTTATGCTTGGAGGCATTGAAATTCCTTTTGACAAAGGAGAAGTTGCCCATTCAGATGGGGATGTACTTTTACACGCAATTACCGACAGTCTTTTAGGAGCGGCCGCGTTGGGTGACATAGGTGAACTTTTTCCCCCTAGTGATGATACTTGGAAAAATGCAGACTCTGCCAAACTATTACAAACAGCATGGGCAAAAGTGCAAGGCGAAGGTTGGTGTATTCAAAACATAGACTGTGTTCTGCAAATGGAAAAACCAAAGTTTTTACCTTGGCGAGAAAAAGTTATCGAGTCAATTGCTACTATATTACAAGTTGAAAAAAATTGTGTTTTTGTAAAAGCAAAAACCGCTGAAGGTTTAGGAGATATTGGACAAGGAAACGCAATAAGGGCAACGGTAATAAGTTTATTAAAAAAGTAATGTCATGTAAGGGGTGGCAACACATAGGTTGCCACCAACAAAAAAAGCGTAGACGCCAACCTATGTGTTGGCGTCTACAATACGCAAGTGCGTTAGGGTGCAGTTCACAAGCCGTGTCCGTTCTAAAGCAAAAGATACAAGCAAGCACCCGACCCACCTTCTAAGCCACGGATACTTAGAAAAAAATATACATGGAACAGATAATTGCGACATGGATGTCGCTAAACTATATAGTAAACGACGTTTTAGCTTTGCTAAAACTCGATAGTAAAAAATCGCACGGATGCGATTTTTTACGTATTA
>CAYJJW010000271.1:0-1793 GCA_964370555.1 uncultured Treponemataceae bacterium
AATCTATTTTACAAGGGTGTTGCACTTAATCTGACAATGTGCAATTACTAGTTACTAGTTACTAATGTGGCGGGTAGAGTAGGTGGGAAAGGAGAACCGCAAGAATTACACAGATTTATGGGATTGCGTTTGCCGAGACTTTGCAAGATTTTAAGTGTACCGAGTAATTTGATTTTTATATTAGACATAAAAAAAGTTGTCCTTATTTTGGACAACTTTTTTTGCTATTTAGTGTTGTTTCAATCTATAATCCCTTGTCGAGCTACTATAACTACTAATCATAAAAAATAAAAATCCTATAAATCTTCGAAATCTGCGGATAACTCGTAAAAAAATCTTTTCAAAAAATTTAACTCTCCTCAAAAAAAAGTCGATGATTAAAGGGTAGACATTTTTAAAATGCTACACTGGAGGTTTGCCCATGCAGGCAATGCAAATCAATCTCAATCATCCACAGGATCTCATGCAGATTCAGAGCAGGAACGTTCAAGGACAGAACAGCTCGGTTGAAAGAGAAAACTCGTTTGACTCGTTTTTAGAACGACAAATGAACGAGGAAACAATTGAAGCCAAGGAAGGCCCTCCCGAAACCCAAGACACTGAATCCGCTTATGAGCCAATAGACGAAACTGCAAAAAATGCAGAAACCGAAGTGGCAAAAACAGATTCAACTGTCGATACCGAAAAGCAATCACAAAAAGGTGATAGCGCAAACGAGAGTGAGGTAGCAAAAGATGGACAAAGCGAAACAACTCTTAAAAAAAGTGGTGAAGACAATCAAAGTGAAGTATCACTTGAGAAATCTCATGAAGACCCACTATTAGCATTACTTACACAAGAAGCTAAAGGTGACGATGCTGAAAATGTTGACCTTAATGCAAAAACAATTACAGGCGAAAATAGTGCGGTAATTGAAAATGTCAAAAAACTTGTTCTTGATGAAACTGAAGAAAAAGTAGACGATGCTCAATTGGCTTTTGCAAATGTAGATAGTACAAAGCAAGTGCTCAATGAAGTTGGTTCAATGAAAGCTTCTGAAACTGTTGATGGAAAAATTGACTCCATTGACGGTGAAGTAAAGTCAAAGCAAGTAATGGCTGAAATTCCAACAATTAGTGTGCAAGATGAGCGTACCGTAACTGAAGAAGCAAAACAAGATGGAAACTTTGTACGCTCTGTTAGCTATGATGGAAACGGCAATGCAACTATGGATTTATCACTAAATAATCCAGCTATGCAAACAACCCCTGGTACCATCATAAATGCAGACGGCTCTGTTCAACAGCATACGGTAACAAACGCACAACAATTTGGAACAATGCTTTCAAGCGAGTTACAAAGTAATTCTGCTGAACTTGTAAAAACCGGTTCAATTATCTTAAAAGATGGAAACCAAGGAACAATTAATTTAATTTTGCACCCAGAAGAGCTTGGGAATGTTAAGGTCAAATTAGAAATTTCCGATAATGTATTAACGGGTAAAATCACGGTTGCAAGTGAAGAGGCATATAATGCATTTAAAGCTAATATGTCGTCACTTAAAGAAGCCTTTGATGCAAACGGATTTGATACTGCAGGTTTTGATTTATCATGGTCGGGCGAAGGCCAGGGCGAAGATAACCAAGATAAAAATGACAGTAGAAATCCTTTTGGAACTCGTTATGATGATAACATCGCTGTAGTAGGCGATGGAGAACAAAAACTACGAAGTATATATGGGCATGAGGCCTATATTAATGTAGTTGCGTAGATTTTTAGGAGGATATTCATGGAAGTGAATACCAAATTGAGTG
>CAYJJW010000272.1:0-1787 GCA_964370555.1 uncultured Treponemataceae bacterium
CTTGCGATGTATTTAGTTCTAGAATAACTGTGCCGTCAGTAACAAAATCGCCTTCCTTAACATATACTGCTTCAACTGTTCCTTCTCCAGCAATTTGTAATGATTGACTTTCTGCAGCTTCTACCGTGCCAGATATTTCAATAACATTTTCAAATATTTCTTCTCTAACAGTGTAAGTTTGTTCTCCGCTTACTGAAGATTTGCTTTTTTGTGAAAAAATAACGGCTAGTATTGTTGCTATAACTAATGCACCTAGTATGATTAGTATTGTTTTTTTGTTTAATTTTTTCTTTGACATATTATTCTCCTATAAATTGTTGTGAAAGGTTCAAATTATAAATAAGTATATTTATTAGTGTTGCGTTCATGCTTGACAAGGCTTTTTCATAATTTGTTTTAGCTTGTAATAAGTCAAGAGAAGATACAATACCTTGATCATGCCAAGCCTGTGTATCGTTGTACAATTCTTCGTATAGAAACAATTCTTCCGCATTTTTTTGTTTTTGCCATTCAAGGTCAAGTGCTTCAGTGAGCGCTGTTTGTACTAATTGATCATAAGAGTTTTGAGCCTTTTCAATTGAAAGCTCATCAAGTTGTTTTTCAAACAGTTTTTCTTCATCGGATAAACCTTGCAACTTCATCGTGTTCATATCCCATGCAAGTCCAATACTGAAGGTCGGGTCTGAGATGGAAACAGTTGGGAAATTAAAACCTGCTCCAATAGAAAACCCTAACCAATCGGCATTAAGTCCTAGAGACACATTATTTCCACTTCCTTCATCTTCATTATCTTCGTAGTCAAATCCTGCTTCTGCAGAGAGTACTAAATTTGAATCAGCAGAGCGTTGCTTTTCATTAAAGGCAGCTGACCATAGGGATTCATCTAAGGTTTCGAACAATGATGAATCATAGTCCATAACAGATGCAATTTCAGTATTGTTAACAGATTCAGGTAGGCTTGGTAGTTCTTGCAGTGTATTTGCAGAAAAGCCACAATCTACTAAAAAAAGTTTTAATTCACTTTCAAAAACCCTCTTTGCTTCTTCTACTGTCCATTCACTTGTTTTTACCTCAAGTTCTTTTGTTCTATAGGTTGCGGATTGGCTTGAAAAACCTTGTGCTTTTACAAGGTCAAAATCAACTTGTTCCTCAATTAAAGTATCTTCTGCTATCAGTACATTTGCAGCGTACGTATAAAGTGATTGTAGTTTTGTCCAAAAGTCTTCTTCTACAGCTAAGGCTCTATTTTTTAGATTCCTTATAGCCAGCTCATTTGATCGCTCTGCTTCCTCTTTTTGTAAGGCCACATTCTTAGCTTCATACGAAATTATATCAGTTGAAACCTCTAAATGTGCTTCATTTATCTCACTTCCTATTTCTACAGGTGTCTGTACATTTAAAGTTGTATTATTTAAGAAGGGAAAATCAATTTTCAATTCTGGAGATAATAATATATCTTGTTCAGGGTCAATTTCTATTGTCCCTGTTGAAAGTGCTATATTAAGACCATTTTCAATAGAAACTTTTTTCGAATCTAACATTGTTTGCTGTAGTGTTATACTGAGCTCTTGTAGTTCTATATCATTTTCTGCATAGCCTTTTAAAAGATCTTCTATACTTACTGCACTTACTATTTGTGTCTGAATAATACAAACAAGACAAAAAAGCAATGAAAATTTTTGTATTCGCATCTAAACCTCTCCTAAATAAATAACTATGTTAGTATATACATTATGATTAGTGTAATCCTTAAAAAGAAATGAAAATAAGATTAAAATGTTTTAATC
>CAYJJW010000273.1:0-1785 GCA_964370555.1 uncultured Treponemataceae bacterium
TTTACCACTATTTTTTTTATTTAGTGTTGCACTTAATGTGCAAATCTATCCCTAGAAATTAACTCGCGCAGGACTCGCATTCTTCTACTTCTAGCGCTTGTGAGCGAACGTAGTAAATGCATTTTACGCCTTCTTCCCATGCCTTTATGTAAAGATTTAAGACCTGTCTAATGGTAAACTCATTTGTAATGTATAGGTTTACCGATTGTGCTTGGTCTATATGGCGTTGTCTAATGCCCGATGCACGTATCGACCATGTTTGGTCAATGTTGTGGGCATTTTTATAAAGCCAAAATGTTTTTGGGTTTAAGTTTGGTGCAACTCTCGGCATAATGCTTCCCTTTTTTTCTTCCAAAAAGTAGCGTTTCATAACAGGGTCAATACCTGCGGTAGTTCCTGCAATAATGGAAGTTGAACTTGTTGGAGCAACTGCCATAAGGTAGGCATTTCGCATTCCTTTTGAGCATTGTTTTTTTACTTCATCCCATTCACTTCCGCTGTAGCCACGCTTTTCAAAGTAAGAGCCTGTTTGCCAATCGGATCCTTCAAAGTATTCGTAGCTTCCCTTTTCAGAAGCGATATCGGCACTTGCCTTTACAACAAACCTGTTTATTTTTTCAAAAAGAGTGTCTGCAAATTCTAAATGCGCTTCACTTTCCCATTGTATGCCTTTTTGGGCTAAAATGTGGTGATAACCGCTTGTTCCAAGACCAATGGAACGGTACCGTTTATTGGTAACTTCTGCATACATAAGAGGGTAGTAGTTTAAGTCAATTACGTTATCGAGTGCACGAACCGCGCTTTCGCATACTGTTTTTAGCTCGTTTTCATCGTCTACATTTATGTTTCCAAGTACTAAAGAAGCAAGGTTACACACAACAAAGTCACCTGGTTTGGTAACTTCAACAATTACCTTTTCACCGTCTTCTGTGGTAATTTCTCGCTTTAATAGCTCAATTTCGCTCATATTTTGTGCAATTTCGGTGCAAAGGTTTGAGCAATAAATAATTCCCTTATGGCTGTTTGGATTTGCTTTATTTACAATATCTCGGTTAAAGGCAAATGGTGTGCCTGTTTCCACAGCAGACTTTAAAATGAGACGAACCAATTCTTTTAAGTTTATTTCTCTTTTACTTATTCTGTGATCGTCAACACATTCTTGGTACTTTTGTTCCCATTCTTCACCATAAGAATCTTCCAAAGCATATCCTTTAATGGCTAAAATTTCATGCGGGCACATTAGGTACCAAGAAGAATCGATATCATCACGCACCTTTTTCCAAAAAAGATCTGGGTAGCAGACTGCAGGAAACACATCATGTGCCTTCATTCTGTCATCGCCATTGTTAGTGCGAAGTTGTAAAAACTCTGGTAAGTCTTTGTGCCATGCGTCTAAATATACTGCAACAGAACCTTGTCGTACGCCAAGCTGGTCAACAGCAACGGCTGTGTCATTTGCAATTTTTATCCATCGTATTATTCCGCCTGCAGCACCTTGAAAACCACGGATAGGAGAACCACTTGCTCTAACCTTTCCAAAGTACATACCCATTCCACCGCCAAGCTTTGAAACCTTTGCAAAGTTATCAATTGAGCGGTAAATTCCATCTAAAGAATCTGGAACGGTATCTATAAAACAGGATGATAGTTGGTGATATGGCTTTCTGGCGTTTGACAGAGTTGGTGTTGCAACGGTTACTTGTAAAAGGCTTAACATATCGTAAAAGCGTTCTACCCATTCTAAGCGATTTTCTTTTTCATTTATAGCAAGGTGCATTGCAATTC
>CAYJJW010000274.1:0-1780 GCA_964370555.1 uncultured Treponemataceae bacterium
TTATCAAAAAGGTTACATAACAATTCCATATTTTTAAGCCACAGTGCATCTTTTTTAGGGGTAACTTCAAAGTTTAAATACGCGGATAATATAGTTTCAAGTTCAGTTAAGGCATTGATTTTAGACATAATTTGAGTATAGTAAATTATTCTTCTAAAAACAATACCTATTGAGTTTTATCTCATTTTACACTATTCTTACACCATGCATTTTCCAAATAATATTGAAAATATGAAGCTTTTTTTTGTTGGCATTAAGGGTACGGGTATGGCTGCTCTTGCAGAAATTTGTACCTACAGAGGTGCTATAATTGATGGCTCGGATGTAGAAGACAAGTTTTATACCGATGATGTGCTTAAAACTCTCGGCATTACCCCAAAACTTTTTAATACACAAAACATTACAAAAAACATAGATTTAATTATATATTCAGCTGCCTATAATATAGAAACACATGAAGAACTTATACAGGCAAAAAAACTCGGTATTCCACTTATGCTTTACACAGAAGCCTTAGGAAAAATATCTGAAAGTACCTATTCTTGTGCAATTGCAGGCGTGCACGGAAAAACTTCCACAACCGGTATTACAGGCACTTTGGTTAAAGCACTTAATCTTCCATCTCAAGTGCTTGCAGGAAGTATAATTTCAAGTTTTGGAGACTCTACCTTAGAACAAGGCTCCTGTACTTTAAACCAAGGAAAAGACTTTTTTATTGCAGAAACGTGTGAATACAAACGGCATTTTATGTCTTTTCAAGCTAAAAAAATTATAATGACAAGCGTTGAGTCAGACCATCAAGATTACTTTCCAACCTTTGAAGATATACAAAGAGCCTTTATAGACTTTGCGCTTCTTTTACCAAAGGGCGGTGAGCTCATCTATTGTGCAGATGATAAGGGTGCAAGAGATACTGCAACCATCATAAAAGAGAAAAGAAGCGACATTGTGTTAACTCCCTATGGCCTTACAGCTACGGGCGATTATAAGATTACACTTGGCGAAGTAAAAAATGGCAAACAATTTTTTAACCTTGAATGCTTTAAAGATTTTATAGATGGATTTTACTTAACGGTTCCAGGAAAGCACAATGTTCTTAATTCTGCGGCAAGTTGCGCACTTGTTATGTCTTTACTTAAAGAATCACAAACTAGTTTATTAAAAAACGAAATATACGAAAAACTTAAAGAGGGTTTTGCTAATTTTAGAGGTTCAAGAAGGCGCGCAGAAATTATTGACAGCATTGCCTATAAGGGAAAAAATGTTCTTATTATGGACGATTATGCCCATCATCCAACGGCACTTAAAACAACCATTCAAGGCTTAAAAGATTTTTATAAAGATTATCACATTATTGTAGACTTTATGTCGCATACATACTCTAGAACGGCCTCACTTTTGGACGGCTTTGCTTCCAGTTTTGACGCTGCAGATGAAGTAATTTTACACGATATTTATGCTTCTGCACGTGAACAATTTGACGGTAATATTGATGGAATGGTTTTAGCAGAAAAAACTCAAACCTATCATTCAACGGTACAGTATTTTAAAAATGTAGAAGAGGCTCTTCCGCACCTTATGCATAGAATTTCCCAAATAAAAAAAGATGTTCTCTTTGTTACAATGGGAGCGGGCGATAATTGGAAACTCGGAAAACTCTTACAAAAGGAATTAACAATATGACAAGTATGACAGGCTATGCCTATACAGAAATTACAAACGAAGAAACAAGTACAATAGTTGAAATTAAATCGGTTAATTCTCGCTTTTTAGATTTATC
>CAYJJW010000275.1:0-1761 GCA_964370555.1 uncultured Treponemataceae bacterium
GAAATGAAAAAGCAAGCCGTGCGGTAGGTCTTGCAAACAATAAAAATCCCGTTACAATTGTAGTTCCTTGCCACCGTGTAATCGGCTCAAGTGGAAAACTTGTAGGTTATGCAGGTGGGCTTGGCATGAAAGAGTTTTTACTCAAAATGGAAAGCAAAAATAAATAAATATTTATCTAAATTCTACTTTTTTTCATGATATTAGCCTATGCAATCTTGTACATCATTTACATTAGTGATATTATGAGACTAGTTGCGCAAAATGGAGAGACATCAGTTTAATTAAAAAATGAGAGGGTTGTAACTGTGGAGGAGAGCAAAAAGCAAAAGATTATGGTTATAGATGATAATATAACCAATTTGAACATTGCCAGAAAAGCACTGGAAGATCATTACGATGTTATGCTTATTCCAAGTGGGGAAAAAGCCTTAAAAGTACTTGAAAAAAACATACCCGATTTAATATTACTCGATGTCGAAATGCCTGGGATGTCAGGCTTTGAGTTTATTTCAATTATTAAAAAAGCTGACGCACCATTAGCAGAAGTTCCAATTATTTTTGTTACCGCTAAAGATGATTCAAGTAGCGAATACGAAGGCCTAGACTTAGGCGCTGTAGATTATATTACAAAACCCTTTTCTTTTCCATTGTTATTGAAAAGGGTTTCTTTGCATTTAAAGCTTACAAACCAGCAACAAGAACTACAAAACTATAGCGCAAACTTAGAAGTAATGGTAACCGAAAAAACAAAGGTTATTCAAGAGTTACAATATGCCGTTGTTGAAGCAATGTCCGATATGGTAGAAAGACGAGATGGTTCAACGGGTGGCCACATTACCAGAACAAAAAACTATCTAAAAATTCTTTTAGACAAAGCAAAAGAAGATAATATATATAATGGAGCATTGCAAAATATTGATGCAGATTTATATTCGCATGCTTCCCAACTTCATGATGTTGGAAAAATTTCAATTCCTGACAGTATTTTATTAAAACCGGGTAGACTTACCGACGAAGAATTTGATGTTATGAAATATCACACAACCTATGGTGAAGAAGCAATAAATGATTCTATGCATGATTTAAAAGACATTGAATTTTTAAAAGTTGCTTCAGAATTTGCAAAGTCGCACCATGAAAAATGGGATGGTACAGGTTACCCACAAGGGCTTTCGGGAGAAAATATTCCAATTAGTGGTAGGCTTATGGCTATTGTTGATGTATATGATGCCGTTCTTTCAAAACGTCCATACAAGGAAGCATTTACCCACACAGTAGCTTGTGACATAATTCAAAAAGACAGCGGGAAACACTTTGACCCCGAACTTGTTAAAGTATTTATAAGTATATCTGATGTTTTTAGGCAAATATCAGAGAGTTAAATATATTTTCTGGAGTGAATTACTATAATGAAACAACACATAGATAAAATTTTTACCGACAATGGCCTTTCAAATCTTTTTGAAATTACAAAAATAGGCTGTTGGAGATGGGATTTAAGCACAAATCAAGTATTGTACAGTAAAGAATGGGCTGAAATTGTAGGATACGAACTCGAAGAATTAGAGCAAACACTGGATACATGGCAAAATATGGTTGACCCAAGAGATGCAGCACAAGCCGATATAGCCTTGGAATCTCATTTAAGTGGTGAAACAGAAATGTATGAAACGGAATTGCGTCTAATACGAAAAGATGGGTCTACTATTTGGGTTCAAGATAAAGGAAAAATAATTGAGTATGATAAAGACGGTAAACCAA
>CAYJJW010000276.1:0-1751 GCA_964370555.1 uncultured Treponemataceae bacterium
ATTCGCACTGAAATTGAAAAAGAAGGGAAAAAAGGTTATATTCGATAGTCATGAAGATTATAACTTTCAAAAAAGGAATAAATATGATTAACATTTTTCATATAGCCTCTTATGCATTAAATAATTCATTGTACAAGAGGTTAGTTGGCAGTTTAAATAAGTATGATATAAAGAACACAATCTATTGTTTCGCTCCAATGGAGGCTTTAAGGAATAAAGTTGATGCAAAAGATATATACTTCAGGGGAACGCATAAACGAAGAGATAGATATAATTTTTGTACGAAGCATAACAAGACATTTAAAGACTTTGAATTGTTTATGGAGGGAAAAGGCAAACCTAATATTATCCATGCACATTCCCTATTTTCGAATGGAATAATTGCATACTACGCTTATAGAAAATACAACATTCCCTATGTAGTAGCTGTAAGAAATACTGATATTAATATATTTTTTAAGTATTTTATATTCCTTAGAAGCACGGGAAGAAAAATTCTTAAGAATGCTTCAAAAATAATTTTTATTTCAACTCCATATAAAAACTACTGTATTAATAAGTATGTCAATAAAAATGATAGAAATGCCTTGTTAGAAAAAACAGAGGTTTTGCCTAACGGAATTAATGAGTTGTTTCTAAAAAACAAATCAATAAAAAGCAGAGATGATGTAAGCAAAAGAGTTCGATTGATATATGTAGGAAGAATAGAAAAAAATAAAAATGTTGAAACAACCATACAAGCTTGTAACTTGTTAATATCAAAAGGGTATAAAGTTGAGTATACAGTTGTAGGGAAAATTGTTGACCAAAAGTATTTAAAACTACTTGATGTAGACTTCATAAAACACATAGACACCGTATCACAAGAACAATTACTTGAAATTTATAAAGAGAATGATGTCTTCGTTATGCCTTCACTTCTAGAAACATTTGGATTGGTATACGCAGAAGCTATGACACAAGGGTTACCTGTGATTTATTCAAGAGGGCAAGGATTTGATGGTATGTTTAAAGAGGGTGTGGTTGGATTTTCTGTAGAAGCAAAAGATAGTACTGATATAGCATATAAAATTGAACAGGTACTATTAAACTATGATTTGATTTCAAAAAATTGTAATGAACTAAGCGATAAATTTAATTGGGATAATATTGCTGAGGAGTACTATAATATATATAAGGAGATAATAATATGAAATATGCATTAATAGGTTGTGGTAGAATTTCAACAAACCACATAAAAGCAGCATTAGAAAATAATAACGAAATAGTGGCAGTGTGCGATATTGTAGAAGAAAATATGGAAAATGTTTTGTCAAAGCATGAAATTTCAGACAAAGAGATAAAAAGATATATAGACTATAAAGAAATGATTACAAAAGAAGATATTGATTTTTTATCTATTGCTACTGAAAGTGGAAACCATGCAGAAATAGCTCTTTATTGCATTGATAAAGGAATACATGTAATAATTGAAAAACCAATGGCAATGAGCATTGAAGACTGCGAAAAAATTATCAAATTATCTGAGGAAAAGAAAGTCAAAGTTTCAGCTAGCCATCAAAATAGGTTTAATGTACCAGTGCGAAAATTAAGAGAAGCAATTGAATCTAAGGACTTTGGGGAAATTTCTCATGGAACTGTTCATGTAAGATGGAACAGAAATAGAGGATATTACACGCAGGCTCCATGGAGAGGGACATGGGCACAAGATGGTGGTGCACTTATGAATCAATGTATACATGGCATAGACC
>CAYJJW010000277.1:0-1735 GCA_964370555.1 uncultured Treponemataceae bacterium
GTTGAAGTTCTACTGATTTGAAAGCAGGAATCATACCAGCTTTATTTACCATGTAATCATGTCCTTCAGAAGTTGTTGCAAAAGAAGCTAAAAAGTCAAGTGCTGCTTGTAAGTTAGGGCTGTTTTTATTTACTGCATAAAAACTTGGTGCAAATGTGGAAAGACCTGTTTGAGGTACATTTGAGAATGCGTTTGGTGCATATCCAATTTTAAATGTTACACCCAATTGGTTCATATTAGGATCTACCCAGTTACCTTGGTGTAAGAAAGCTGTTTTTTGTTGTGCAAAAGCGCCAACTTGATTATCATAACTTCCATTAGTTAAAATATTTCTATCTGCATAGGTAAAGAGTAATTGTAAGAATTGTGCATACTCTGCAAAGCGCTCTTCATCAAATTCGCCAGCAAGCACTGCGTCTACTACACTTGTGTCACCATATTCAAGACCATTACCAAGAAATGTTGAAAAATGGTGTTGGGCACCGTCCCACCACATACCACCTGAAAGTGATGTTGCAATAGAAACGACAGCGTCAAGTCCGAGCTCTGCTTTCATCGAATCAATTTTCTCGAATGCAGCTTTGTATGCATCTCGTGTTGTAAGACTTGCAGGGTCAATTCCTGCTTTTTCTAAAATTTCTACATTGTATGCTAATCCGTATCCTTCAATAGCGGTTGGAAACCCGTATACTTTTCCGTCTCTGATGAAAGAAAGATCTGTATCTTTTACCCATTCTTCGTTTGAAAGGTCATACATATAATCTTTAAATGTGTTGTATTCGCCTTGGCCGCCAAAAGAAAAAATATCTGGCATATCATCAGCTTGGGCTTTAGCTTTAAGAGCTCCACCGTAGTCTTGGCCGCCACCAAGTGTCTCTACTGTTACAGTAGTTCCTGTTCGTGCAGAATAGTCTGCTGCATATGCATCGATCGCATCCTTAATTTCAACTTTTACTTGAAACATTTCTACTGTGTTGTCAGCTTCTTGACCACCACCAGCAAATGCTGTAAAAGCAAGTGAGAGTACCATTAGTACTACAACAATTTTTTTCATTTTTTCCTCCTGAAAATGTCTTTTGTTCTCAGGTGTTACGTAACACCTGTATCGAGTATACCACAGTTTTTATTTTTGTCAAGTATTTAATCACAAAATAATGCAAAAAAATCATTAATTTACCGACTATCTGATAAAAAAAAGACAGAAAAGATTTTCTTCCCTGTCTTTTTATAATTACAATGTATGTATTCTTGCAATTACACTTCTAATTCATGTTAGCAACTGCAGCTTCCATATCGGCAATAAATTGATCTATTTGTGTAGGATCTTGTGCAAATAAATCGAAGATAGGACCAAAGGTGTTTTGCCCTACACCGTCAGGTAACATACCAAAGAATACACCGTAGTTTCCACCTTTTTGGTTTGCAACTACTAATTCTTGGCTAAGTTGTCCTTTTGGTTCAAGTGTTACAGATTTAAAGGCTGGAATCATACCTGCTTTATTAACCATGTAGTCATTTCCTTCAGGAGTTGATGCAATTGAATCTAAGAAATCTAATGTAGCTTCTAAGTTATCGCTATCTTTGTTTACACAGTACCAGCTTGGTGCAAAAAGGAATAATCCTTCTGTTTCTTCATCTAAGAATGCGTGTGGTGCATAGCCAATTTCAAAAGTAACACCAAGTTGAGCCATATTAGGATCTACCCAGTTACCTTGATGTAAGAATGCTGTTTTTC
>CAYJJW010000278.1:0-1656 GCA_964370555.1 uncultured Treponemataceae bacterium
CCAACATTAATATAACCTTAAATAAGCGATATATTTTATAAACAAATTATAAACTTTCTATGAGAAAAATATGTGTAACACGGAAATCAATTTTAAGAAGGCAATTAAATTTAGCCACAGATGATCAGGATCTAAAGGATGTTTATTCTTTTTTAGTGCATACGAATCATTATCCTGTTTATCTGCGGCTGAAATGGTGAAAAAGGATAAAAAAAGACCCCCGAGTTTTCTCGGAAGCCTTAATATTTTTTTTATATAAATGATGTTTATGAAATTAATTTTTATTTAACTCGCCTGCCCATTCAAAGCCCTTTTTTGCAATAATAACTGCAATAATTTCGTTTAAGACTGCAGCTGCTGCAATGGTACCTTTTACAATAAGTGCTGATTCGCTATCAAAATTACTTAGTGTGCTTACTGCCATACCGGTAAATACTAGCGATACTCCTGAATGTGGTAAAAGAGTAAAACCTAAGTACTTTTTTATAGCAGGTTCTGCATGGGTAATTTTTGCCCCCACATATGTATTACAATATTTCCCTATGGCTCTTGTTACAATATAAATTGCGGTAAGTAAACCTGCATCTAGTATTAAATGATAATCTAACGGAGCACCTAAGTTTAGTATCATAAACATTAGAGAAAGTCCTACAAGGGGAAGAACAGATTGCACAATCTCTTCAATTTTTTCTTCTGATACCCTATTGGCAACGGTAGTAAAAGCAGCCATTCCGAGTAACATATAATTTATCATAGGTGTTGCAAGAATAATATTGTCAACAATATATGCAATAGCAAAAACTGCAATAATAATTATTATTGTACACCATCTTGTAAGTGTTTTACTCATATCTTTTTTATACAAAAAGGATGCAAAATATCCAATTACAATACCAAGTACAATTGGAAGTAGTACTGTAAGCCCAATTACGACCAATACCGACTGAGAAGCTGCAGACCCCAGTGTTGCAACATATGAATTAATAGAAAAAAAGATTATTATTGCAACAATGTCATCTAGCATTGCAATGGGTACAAGCGTATTAGTAAGAGCACCCTTTGTTTTAAACTCATTTATTATCGAAAGAGAGGGGGCAGGTGCTGTTGCAAGTGCTATACCTCCAAAAATAAATGCAACGTACAAAGGAATATTCATATAATAAAACAGTACTGCAAAAACTACACTTACTAGAATAAATGTACCAAGGGATTCAAAAAGTGTTATAGTTAAAATTTGTTTTCCATATTTTTTTAGCTTTCTAAATATAAGTTCCTTTGCAAGCATAATACCTACTGCACACTCAAAAAAATGTGATAGTATTTTATACCATGAAGCATCTAAAAGATTATAATTTACTATATTTAAGGCGTAGGGCCCTAAAACCATACCTGTAAGAAGCCATCCTAAAATAGCTGGTAATTTTAATTTTGAAACGCCTTTACCTGCAAAATGTGCAACTATTATTGCAAGTAACATGCGTAATATATCATACAATATATTCATTTTTTTAATTCTCCTATATGGGTGAACATAGTATAGTTAATATTCTAGTATGTCAAAAAGTTTGATATTTAACAAACAACTCTATATCAACATGCATAAAAAGACCCCCGAAATTCTTCGGGAGCCTAATCAATTTCATTTAACTAGTAACT
>CAYJJW010000279.1:0-1596 GCA_964370555.1 uncultured Treponemataceae bacterium
GTAGAAAAAATTAAAGCCTTTAACTTTGCTCTTATTAAAAGTGTAAACGAAAAAAAGACTATACAAGAGATTTTAGAAACAAAACCTAGAATTGTTTCCTATGATGGTGAAAGTGAAGATGCTTTGTTAGACAGATTTGCAAGAAGATTAAAATATGAAGATATTTATCATACTCGGTGGGGACGCCCTCTATTGTTTTTCTTACATAATCTTGAAATACTGCAGCATGATGGAGAAGAGCAAAATTTTGTATTTAAATCTCTTACAAAAGACGACACCGTTGAACATGTTCGCCCTCAAAATTCAGATAATGAAGCATGGATAAAATGCTCAAGGGAAAACAAGAATTTAATAGGGAACCTCTTAATACTTTCACGAAGTAGAAATAGTTCTGTGGGAACAAGCCTTGATAAAAAATCAGAAGCTTATTTGAAAGTGTTATATGCGTTTACACCTGAGTTGTCACAGCAAAACCCATGGTCTGATGAAAGAATAGATGAACGCTCAAACGAACTTATTGAAGTATTATGTAGTGCACTTGATATTCCATTTAATTTGCTCTAGGTATTTACTCCTCTTTGGGGGCTGAAGGTCGTAAACATGAAAGCTCTAGTAAATTCGCTTAACGTATAAATTACAAATTTTCATACTAGCCTTATAGTGGTTAGATAATTGAAGGAAAATTGTAATAAGTACATTTTTAACGACAACCTGGTTTACACCCAGGTTGTCGCTCTTGTTTGTAATCCTCATAAACGTGCAGATAATTCTATTCTGGGAAAATGTAGTTGAATATTATTAAAGTTAAAGGAGTAATAAAATGAAAAATGAAGATTTAGAAATAGGAAAACAATATAAAAAAGTAGATCTAGGTATCACAAAAAGTGGATATCAAATGTCTGAAATCACAGTTAGAGGAGAGCTTTTTACCTTTTTTTACACTGATAAAGGATATTATAATAAAGTTGAAGCCGATGGTTTTGTGTATGAATGTAGAGATGAATATGTAGTGATTCCAAAAGGAAAAAAGGGTGCGTTACATCGTCACGTATTTTTAGAAGAAGTCAAAAAAAGCTCTTGTTATACATACTTGGGCGTGGGTAAATATGAAGAGAGGTATGAAAATAAATGTGAAGCTTGCAAAAATGCTTGCAACAAGATTTTCTGGTAAATCTCAAAATTACTGGAAAAGTAATCACAAGAGGCAATAAGATTTCTCGACTTCGCTCGAAATGACGGTGGCATACGCAACCGTTCCTAAAACTTTGTAAGTTTAAAAAAAGCCGCCTAGGGGAGATAAGGGTCTTAGGGAAAAGAGGGGAGCGGCTGCAATAGCGTCACCTCTTGTCCCTAAAAAAAGTTCTTGCGCTTACAAGCGTAAATTCATTTTTAAGAAAAAATTCTTATAAAACTGAAAAGTAAATTCGTAAAAAGTTCCTACACTTTCAAGTGTAAAAAAAATTGTTCTAAAACGCTTAGCTTTAAAAAAGTATCACTTGTCTGCATATAGCTTGCTAAGTGCAAGCACTTATGTTACAATTACACATGGAGGCTCTCTTATGGCAAGAACATCAAATATATTCGCAAGGGTAGAAC
>CAYJJW010000280.1:0-1592 GCA_964370555.1 uncultured Treponemataceae bacterium
TTTTAAAGGACTCTACCAGTTCATAAAAATTATTAAAAAAACGAATTTCTGCCTTGGGGTATGTCCTATAAATTTCATTATCTTCAATATAGTTCATCATTCCCAAAACACTTTCGCTATTTTGGTTGAAATAGGATTCAGAATGAGACAAAAGATACATTGGAGATTCATAAAACGAGTTTGTAGGCTCATAGAATTGTAAATCATATTCTTTTGTTCCTAAGTGTGATAAAAGTATATCAAAGTTTTCATGGGTGCCGCGAGAACCTATACTATAAGCAGCATACTCAACCGTAAATCCATATTCAAGTGCAAGACTATTGAGAACATCAATATAAATGCCATCAGGTTCGCCTTGATCATTAACAAATTGATACGGTTCATGGTGTTCGACAAAGCCAACCGAAAAAGTATTTCCTTGTAATAGATTTGCTTCTTCTTTTGTAAGATACCGTTTTGTTATTAGGCTTTCTTCCCCAAGATATTTAGAGCGAATATCATAATAAAGGCTTCCATCAAATGAAAGGGATTTTAGGTATGCTTCATCTAGCTGCATTGCAAGTTCTGTATTTTCCTTTTTTGTGACCATAAATACATGTTTCATACCGAATGAAAGTACAACATTAAAATCTTTTGAAATACTTTCTTCACTTATGGCATTTTCACTTAAAAGTAAATAAAAATCGGCATCTTGCAAATGAACAGTGCCGGGCTCTGCATATAGAAATTCAACGGACATATTCCTTTCTGCAAGGCGCTCTGTAAGCATTTGATTTGCAATGTTCCCACGGTAAGTGGCAACGGTTTTTCCGTTAATTGCTTCAACATCATTGTAATACACTTCACTTTCTTTTTTTGCAGCCAAAATAAGACTTGTTTCAGCGAGCGGGTTAGAAAAATAGGTAACTTCTTGTTCTCTTTCTGCAAGCTTAATTACAGGCCCATATACATCAATATCCCCATTATTGAGTTCATCTATAGGCATTAAAGAATTTACTTCAATGTATTCAAAATGGAAGTTGCTCGTATCTTCCATCCTTTGAAAAAAGTCAACACCATAACCCTTTTGAGCTATGGAACTCAGGTCTTTTACAAAACCAAATCCCGGAAAATATCCCACCTTTATTACCGTTTTTTGGTTTTCAGCCGGTAGGTTTGCACTTAGTAAACAAAGCAAACACACTATAACAATGTGCCTTGCTTTGAATGGATCTTTTACAAACATAGAATCCTCCAAAAACTAAAATGGTATATGCTTTTAGCCTGCCTCTTCCTTGCATATTGGTGTCTGATGGTGTAAAAGTAAAGCAATCATACAGTTCGACTTGCATTTAGCTTTTATACAATATCACAAAATTGTACACTTGTCAAATTTATTTTACTGTTTTATTCTTTTATTAACCTAGCATCTGTACCCGATTTGTGAGCATTTCGTCTTGTTGTACAGATTCTGAATTAGGAAAATTTTTTCTCAGTTCCAAAACAAAAATCAATTGCATTTTTTATTTCGTCGAGTGGAAAATCTATTGAATCTGGAATGTTTACACAGCCAACCCTTTCTTTAATTTTTGGACTTGCCTTCGCTACAATTG
>CAYJJW010000281.1:0-1581 GCA_964370555.1 uncultured Treponemataceae bacterium
TCACCCTTATTAGGAGTAAATCCTGTAAAACTGATTGTAAGGTTAACATCTTGTGACCACGCCATACATACAACTAACAATAAAACTAAACTAATAAGTATCTTTTTCATAGGCTTAGAATATACCCAAACACACATTTTGTCAAGCGCAAAATCAAACATCTGTCTATTTTCTCAATCAAATACAACTACCCATAATTCGTAATTACTAACTATCTTCAGCTGCTTCCTTTCCCTCTAATGCAAGCTTTGCTAATTGTGAAGCATAATATTCAGCACCTTTTTTCTCTTTTTCGGCTTTTGTTTGAATAGACTCTGTAATAGATGCCTTATGTAAAAATTGTACCGCTTTTAAAATATCGTGGGCTTGGTTTTCACTCACGGTAAGAACCTCTTGAATATCCTCTAAGCTTGCACCTGCAAGTTTGTCAACCGTAGTCCATTTTTGCATAATAAGCTTTGCACGTTTTGACCCAACATGCGGCAGTTCTGAAAAAATACTTACGGTGTTTTCTTTTGTTCGCAATCGTTGGTTTCGACTCGTTGCAAAACGGTGTGTTTCGTCTCGGACACGTTGCAATAATCGAAGTGCATCACTTCTTTTTGCAAGAATAATGGGCTTTGAGTTTCCCGGTAAAAAAAGTTCTTCTTCACGCTTTGCAAGCCCAACAATCAGAATGTTCAAGCCAAGTGCATCAAGAACCCCTTGTACTGCATTAACTTGCCCTATACCACCATCAATAAGAATGAGGTCTGGCATTTCAGCGTGTTCGTTAAGAAGCCGTGTGTAACGCCGGCTTGTTGCTTCTCGCATAGACGCAAAGTCGTCTATAATTCCTTCGGTAGTTTTTAAGCGAAAATAGCGATAGTTCTTTTTGTCAGGTTGCCCGTTATAAAAACTAATCATACTGGCAATGGGGAATTTACCCCCAAGATGAGCAATATCAAATCCTTCTATGCGCATCGGTAAAACTGAAAGATTAAGCACTTTTTTTAATTCTTCAAGCGCCGGTGTATCTCCTCTTTCACGGAGCCGTCTAATAATATCTTCTTTTGCATTATGATTTGCCATATTCAAAGCAGCCTCATGCCTGGAAAGCTCGCTAGTCTCTGTTGGCAGTGTAATGCGGCTTGCAACTCCATGAGTGTCTAAAAGCCATTTTTCACTTAATGCAAGTCCTGTTTTATTACTTACAAAAATTCTCGGTGGAATAACATCGGCACTCGTATAGTATGCACCAAAAAACTCAGCCATTAATTCCGAATCATCAGAAAGAGACTTTGTTCTATATAAATCGCGCATTATAAGCTTTCCCATGCGCATTTTAAGCACAACAAAGCTTACTAAAGGCCCATCTGAATAATGGCCTATATAATCACGTGCTTCTGCATCAAAATCACTCACTGCATTTTGCATTCGCAAGGATTTAAGAGCAGCTAAACCATCTCTGAGGCGTGCAGCCTTTTCAAATTTTAATTCTTTTGCAGCAAGTTTCATCTCAGTTTCAAGTTTTTCAACGCCCTTAACAGGATTTTCATCAAGAATTGAGTGAATTTCGCCGATAATTGCAGTGTAATCCTC
>CAYJJW010000282.1:0-1563 GCA_964370555.1 uncultured Treponemataceae bacterium
CATCAATGAGTCTTACCTCACGGATTCGAATTTGTTCATTAATTCGTAATCCTTTGTCTTTTTGATCCGCCAACTATTCTCCTTTTGCTGTTTCTTTATTTCCCCGAATGAATTAAAGTACAGCGTTTTTCAAAAACATGTTGGTAATTTTACCACAAAATAGTGAATAATGTAAAGTACTTTACTCAATTTTTTTACAATATTAACCTGTTTAGTTGGTGCTAAATTCGATTTGATTTGCCCTCTTGTCCTACTTACAATTTTGTGGTAATGTATTGTATGATTCTTTTTATGTTTTTAGCTTTTCCGCTACTCACTGCATATTGCCTAATTGAAAAAAAAGTGTATCCTGAGGCTACGTATAAATATGTTTCAACAATAATTGGTTTTTTGTTGGCATCATTGTATAGTTTTTTTGACTTATTTTTTACGTCTGCGTATTACCTTACGCCGCATGCTTTTTTTTCTAATTTTTTACATAGCTTAGTTGCTGATGTACTTTTGCCTTTTTTGATTTGTGGAGTATTTCTTTTTATTTTGGTGCATACGTATCGATATAAATGGCATGAACTTTTTTATATTTTACTAGGCTTTTTTTGTGTTTACTTTCCTGCAAGAACACTAAATATTAATGCTGTTCTTGGGTGGTATGAGCTATTTATTAAACCTATAGTAATGATTTGTGCCATAATTGGAATAAAAAACTGTATTGTCTTTTTGTATCAATATGTTGAAAAACCTCGCGAATCGCTAAAAAAACATGTTCATGTTTTATTTTGTATTAGTATTAGTTTTGCTTTTTTACTATGTTTAATTGCGCTTCCAGTTATAGAAGCATTCTATATGTTAGGAAGTGTATCGTGGATTTTAATTCCTGTTTCACTACTTATTAGTTTTGGTATTATATATGGAAGTAGTGTAGCGGTAAAAAAAGTATTTGCATAGAATAAACTGTTTAATAATAAAAAAGGACTAATCCTGTCATACATTGGGATTAGTCCTATTTTTATGTAATGAATATATTACATGCTTCCGGCAGAACCGAGAACTTCTTTGTTTTTGTGTGAGTACATTTTTTTGAGTTCGTCACGAGCAGGACCTAAGTATTTTCTTGGGTCAAATTCTGCAGGATTTTTAACAAATTCTTTTCTGATAGCAGCAGTCATTGCTAAACGACCATCAGAGTCAATGTTAATTTTACATACTGCAGATTTTGCAGCTTTTCTTAGTTGTTCTTCAGGAATACCAACTGAGTCAGAAAGTTGTCCACCAAATTCTTCAATTTCTTTTACGTATTCAACTGGAACAGAAGATGCTCCGTGTAATACAATTGGGAATCCAGGAATCTTTTTTTCAATTTCAGCAAGTATGTCAAATGCTAATGGAGGTGGAATAAGAACACCGTCTGCATTTTTAGTACATTGTTCTGGCTTAAATTTTTGACGACCATGGCTAGTACCAATAGAAATAGCTAAAGAGTCACAACCTGTTTTTGAAACAAAGTCTTGTACTTCTTCTGGTTGTGTGTATGTTGAGTGTTCTGCAACAACGTCATCTTCAACA
>CAYJJW010000283.1:0-1558 GCA_964370555.1 uncultured Treponemataceae bacterium
CTGCATCAATTATTCAACGTGTTACCGGTGAAAAAGGTGCAAAGTCATTCTTTATTATTGAACTTCCTGAATACAGAGTGCCAAGTTTATGGAGAGCCACTGTTTCAATGTTCTCTAGGGGTAAAGCTTTTATTATTAAAGCAGGTACTATTATCTTGATTTGTAATGCAGTTGTATTTTTAATGCAAGCATTTAACTGGCAATTACAACTTGTTGAAGATCCTAATATGAGTATCTTAGCAAGTATTGCAACACCTTTTGCATGGTTATTAATTCCACTTGGATTTGGAGCATGGCAATTGGCAGCAGCAGCTATTACCGGTTTTATTGCAAAAGAAAACGTAGTTGGTACATTAGCAGTTGTTTATGGAATTACAAACTTTATTGATACTGATGAATTAGCTCTTATTGAAGGGGCAGCCTCTAGTGTTGCAGAAACAATGGGCTTAAGTGCTGTTGCAGCTCTTGCATACCTTATGTTTAATTTGTTTACACCTCCATGTTTTGCTTGTATTGGTGCTATGAACGCCGAAATGGAAAGCAGAAAATGGTTATGGAGTGGAATTGGCTTACAATTTGGTACTGGTTTTGTAGTTGCATTCTTAGTTTACCAATTTGGTACACTTTTTACAGCAGGTACACTTGGAGTAGGATTTGTTCCTGGTCTTATTGTAACAGTTGCATTAATTGCACTTGTTGTATGGCTAGTAAAACGTGGAGATAAAATCTCTGCACAAAAACTAGGTTAAGTTTTATATGAAGAAGGCTACGTGACAGCATTGCTATGTAGCCTTTATTTTTAAAAAGTGTTATATTTGAGGTAGTTACTAATTACTAGTTACTAGTTTACTATGAAACATTTTTAATAAAATGGCACGGCGGAACGCCGAAAGAGAGATCTATGATTGCAAACATTATTGTTGGAGTAATAATCCTTTTAATTATTGCTGGAGCCATTGGCTATATTGTAAAAGCTAAGAAAAGAGGTGTAAAATGTATTGGATGTGCAGCAGGTAAAAGCTGTTCTTCAGGAAAAAATGGTGCATCCGATGGTTGTGGCTGCGGCGGACATTAAAAAAAGCACGGGGCAACGAGAAAAAATGAAAGTTTATGAAGTTTTCTTTAATAAAAAAACAAGCCTTGTAAGTTCCTTTATTTTAACAATAAGTTTTCATCTATTAGTTTTTCTCTTTGCGGCAATTATTATAACTAATAATACCGAGGATTTAGGCATGAACAATATGCCTCTTTCAGAAATTCAACAAACCGCTGTTCCCCAATTTATTGAGTTTACTTTAAAAGATTTTTTATTTGAACCCACCAAAAACGATATAATCGAATTAATTAAAAAAGAAATAGAAATACCCGTTATTGAAGAAGTGGAGCCTGAGCCAATCCCTGAAGAAATACCTATGGCACTAGAAGACACACCGGCTGTGGAAGCTGTTGAAAAAAGCGAGAGCTTTGTAGAAACAGCCCCTATTACAAAAGCTCTTGGTGTAGAAATTAAGCAAACATACATAAGTCAAGTTGTTGCAAAACTTGCAAAAAATAAATA
>CAYJJW010000284.1:0-1551 GCA_964370555.1 uncultured Treponemataceae bacterium
TTTCAACTCCATCAACATTCATAGTAATAACAGAAGCGCCATTTATTGCATATTGAATCATAGACACAATTCTTGTAACAGTGTATTCAGGAATTAAGCTAAATGCTTGCGTTCTTGGGTACAGGGCTATTTCACTTGTAAAGGTGGTAAAAGGCCTTGCCCACACGCGCCCATAGTTTTCCGTTTTGTTAATAACATCAATAATTTGGTCTTCTATGGCAAATATTTGTTTTCGGTCGGGTCCTTCAACTCGAATTGAAAGAGCGTATGTTTCAGGTAGTGGCATTTCTGCAGGGTCCCAAGACATAAAAGAATATGTCCACGGGTCTTCTGTTACATATTTTTCGGTTAGAGAGTTTATCATAAAATCAAGAGAGCGAGAGCTATCAAGTGTAATCATTATACTTGCATAACCTGTTCCTCTCCAGGTTGTAGTTCCGGTAAATACCTTTTGTACAATGTCAGGGTAGTTATTGATTATATCATCTTCTATTGGGGCAACACCTTGTGCCATTGCTTGTTGGTCTTCAACATCGCTATTTTGTATGCTTGCAACAATTATATTACTTTTTGGAGGCGCTATAATTTCTTTTGTAATTTGAGGAAATAGCACTAGTAAACAAAGCATTAGCACAGCAATCGATGCCACAATAAAAATTATACCACGACTCTTTTTTTCTAAGAGTTTTTCAAGAATAGTTTTATACACTGAAAAAAGTTTTGCAACAAGCATATCTGAAAACATTTTTAACTTGCTTTTTTTCGTATCTGAAATGGAAAGTGTCTTTTGTTTTCTAAACACATAAAAGGCTACAAAAGGAACAACAAAAATAGCAACTAAAAGAGAACAAGTTAACGTAAACACTACCGTTTGTGCCAAATCTCCCAATATGCTTGCCGTAAGTTGCGATGTAAACGAAAGAGGCACAAACACACAAACGCTTGTAATGGTCGAGCCAATTATAGAAGGTACAACCTCCGATACTGAAGTAGCAAGAAGTTTCTTAAAAGCCTGCACAGATTTGTCTTGTTGTGGGTCTGTTTCTAAATGGCGATAAATGTTTTCCATTACAACAATGGAAGCGTCAACTATCATACCTACAGCGAGAGCAAGACCACTAAGCGATATTAGGTTTATGGAAATACCAAATGCTTTCATTAAGATAAAGTTTAAGATAACCGACAAGGGAAGAGATGCTGCAACGATGATACTGTTTCGAGCATCCCCTATAAGAAGTATTATACAGAAAATAGCTAAAAAGGCGCCAATGAGTGCAGATTGTACCACATTGTTTACCGATCGTGTAATAAAGGTTGCAGGGTCTATAGAGGTTTCAAAGCTTACGTGGTCAGGTAGTTCTAAAAGGATTTTTTCCATTGCCTCGTGAGCATCTTTTGATAAACTGTTAAGATTAGCTTCGGGGGTTGGAACAATACTTATAAAAATTGCACGCTCGCCGTTTACCTGGTACAAGTTTCTAGGAAGCCCCACATCTATTACAATGTCTGCAATATCTTTTAAAAAGATTGTTTTTCCACTCGTGTATGAAA
>CAYJJW010000285.1:0-1542 GCA_964370555.1 uncultured Treponemataceae bacterium
TGGGTATGGCGCCAAGTGTTTAGATAGTATAGCACATTGGAAAAACTTTGTCTAGGGGTGTTTTTTAATTACGAATTGGGAATTACTAATTATTTTATACCGTTTGCTGTTTTTTTACTATTCTAAGCACTAGTTTATTTGGCATAAACTTTGTAAGGAAAATGGATATTCTCAAATGTAATGGAAGCCCTGATACAATGTTGAGTTTTCCTTTTAGCATTGCTTCATAGCCGTCCTTTGCAACAATGTTTGGGCTTACCGTTTTCTTAAAGAGTGCTGTGTTTGACATTCCCGATGTTGCGCCAAATTTGCTTTCGGTTGCGCCTGGAAGTAGGGCTGTTACGGTAATTTGGGTGCCTTCTAGTTCGCAAGATAATGCATTTGAAAATGACATTACGTAGGCCTTTGATGCGTAGTACACTGCTTGAAGTGGTCCTGGCATAAAGGCTGCTGTAGAGGCTGTGTTTAATATCTTCCCTCTATTTTTTGCCTTAAAATCCTGCAAAAAAAGGTGGGTAAGTTCTGTAAGCGTTGTTATGTTCACTTGAATCATATCAAGTTCTTTTTGAAGATCTCGCTCATGGAAAAATCCTTGGCCTCCAAAACCTGCATTGTTCATAAGATATTCTATTTCGATGTTTTGTTTTTTTATTTCATTATAAAGTTCTTTTGCTGAAGCTTGATTGCTTAAATCTTCTGCAATGCAGATAACTTTTGTGTTGTATGTTGATTCTATTTCTTTTTGTACGATGAGTAAATCTTCTAGTTTTCTTGAAACTATTACCGAGTCGCCGCCTTTTTGTGCATGGTATATTGCGAGGGACTTTCCTATTCCGCTTGAAGCGCCTGTTATTAATGCTACGTTGTTCATGTTTTTGCTCCTGTTATTAGTATAACATGGAATTTGTGAAGGCGCAATTCTGAATTGCTTATTGTCTTCTAAACAAGAAGTGCTTTTGTTCCGATAAAGAGATAGGGAAATTTGATTCATAATGGGCGAAAATGTGGAGAAGGTATATCCGCAAGAATTACGCAAGAATTACGCAGATTTTACTGTATGGAAAAGTGTGAATTTGGATCAAAATGTGTTATAGTATAGGTAATATATAATTACGAATTACTAGTTACGAATTACTAATTGTTGGGTAGAGATATGGGGATTTGCAAAGGGTGTCATTCTGTGCGTTAAGAGTGTCATTTTGCGCGAAAAAAGCTGTCATTTCGAGCGAAGTCGAGAAATCTACTTTGCGAAATAAAGATATAGAAACAATAGGATTTGATTTGAAGAATTTGAGTAAAAGACAAGGTATTTTTTCTCTTTTTAATATAAAGCGCGTGCTTGTTTTGAGCGTGGTGCTTTTTTGTGCAGTGGGTGTGTTCGGGGCGAGTTATGCATGGACGGGTGCGATAGATACAGCTTGGAATAATGCGGGGAACTGGGAAACAAGCCTCGGAGTAGTTGCTACTGACTATCCAAGACTAGACGCTGATACTGCAACTTTTGATTCTGGAACACCAACGGTAACGTTACCTGCTAGCCTT
>CAYJJW010000286.1:0-1531 GCA_964370555.1 uncultured Treponemataceae bacterium
ATTTACCACTATTTTTTTTATTTAGTGTTGCACTTAATGTGCAAATCTATCATTAGTAATTATCTTACGCAATCTCTTGTTATTTCACTTAAACTATGCACACCGCACATTGCCATAGTATCTTTGAGCTCTGAAGCTAATTTTTCAACATAGGCTTTTACACCTTCTGTTTCACTTCCATATACAGCATTAACAAAAGGGCGTCCTATTAAAACAGCATCAGCACCAAGAGCAAGAGCCTTAAACACATCTACACCAGTTCGTATTCCACCATCAACAAAAATTGTAATTTTTCCAGCTACAGCATCTGCGATCTCAGGTAATACCTCGCATGTTGAAGGACATTGATCTAAAACACGCCCACCATGATTTGATACAACAATACCACTAGCTCCTGCTTGAAGCGCTTTTAGAGCCCCTTGTACAGTCATTACTCCCTTTACAACAAAAGGCATCCCTGCATGCTTTATAATTTCTTTAAGTTCAGCAACCGATTTACTACCGGCAGGAGGTGTTAAGTTTTTTAAAAAAGGAAGACCAGCTGCATCAATATCCATTGCAATAAATTTTGCACCGGCGGCCTTTGCCATTGCTATTTTATTTAAAACTGTTTCTTTATCCCACGGTTTTACCGTTGGAACGCCATTACCATTTGCATTTACAATGGCAGCACAGGCTGCAACAAACACATCAGGATTTGCTCCGTCCCCTGTAAAAGCTGCAATGCCTTCTTTGTCACAAGAAGAAACAAGTATATCATTATATACCATGTCGTTATATTTATCGCCGTAATGAAGGTTCATCGCACCTACTGGGGCTGCAAAAAAAGGATACTTAAAGTTTTTTCCAAAGATAGAAATAGATGTGTCTACAGTTTTATTTTCGCAAATAGTATCCATGTTTACACATACTTCTTGCCATTTTTGATAGTTACGTATAAATCCTGTAGCTAAGCCTTTTGCCCCTGGCCCTGGCATAGATGCTTTACAAGCAATTCCATTACAAATAGGGCAAGCCTTACAGAATGGTCCCATTTGCCCTTTAGTATTTTCTAACACCTCACTATAATTCATCTTTCCTCTCCTATATTTTTTTGTCTATTTTACGGCTTGAAGCCGTAAGTGCTTAAATGTTTTTTTGAAACTACATTTCAATTTTTTAAATTTGAAGATTCTATAATCTTGCTTTACGACTAAAGCATTTTAAAATGTTCCTATTTTTTATTTTATTAGGGGAAGAGGGGACGCTATTGCAGCCGCTACCCACTTACCCAAAAACCCCAACAACCCAAGGCGGCTTTTTTATAATTACAAAATTTATAAAACTGCAACACTATTACTAATTACTCCACAATCCTGCGTTCTAAAAATAAAATCTGTGAAATCTGTGGTTTCACTTTCCCACCTGCTCCGCCCTAATAACTCGTAACTAGTAATTCATAATTAGTAATTATATCAGTCTACATTTGTTTTCAAAACCGCTAAGAAGGCGCTTTGTGGAAGTTCTACGTCGCCAATCATTTTCATGCGCT
>CAYJJW010000287.1:0-1527 GCA_964370555.1 uncultured Treponemataceae bacterium
TTTCATATTTCTTCGCTAGGCTTGTACATTGTTTTTTTAATATTCTAACATCTTGACTATTATGTGCAGATGTCATATGGCATACTTTAATCACCTAAGTGCTCCTTAATACAATTAAATATTTTTATTGCTGAATCTCCATCACCAAATGGTTTGTAGTTATCATCAAACATAACTTGTGTGTTTAGCTTATTTATTATGTCTTCTTTTATTGGCTTAGCAAGCTGATTACATTTATCTTTCATGGTCTCTGGCCATACTACAAAATCTAATACTGTAACACATTGTTTTTTTGCAAAAAAAGCTTCTCTCTGAACGCCACCTGAGTCAGTAACAATTTTTTTAGCCTTATTAACTAAAGATACTGAAGTTTTGTATCCTACAGGTTCGGTTAGTGTTATGTTATTAAAAGCATTATTTTCTTGTAATCTAATTGCTCTATCACGATTCCGTGGATGCACTGGATATATTGTAGGGAAATCTAAACCATCCATTGCAAGTAAAATTTCTTTTAGCTTCTCATCTGAGTCAGTATTTTCTTGTCTGTGGCAAGTCATATAGTAAAACGTTTCAGGGACGTCAACCTTTTTATTATCTAAATCCATTATCCCTTCTAATTCTGTGCCATCTAAGTTTTGGCTATAAAATATAAAGGCATCATGCATAGGGTCTCCCACTACTACAGACTTCTCTCCTAAACCTTCTTTCTTCAAAAACTCGTAGCTAGATTCGGTACAAGGAAAACAAACATCTGCCATATGGTCAGATACTATTCTATTTACTTCTTCAGGGCTCTCTAGTGTTCCAAATCTATTTCCCGCCTCTACATGAAATATTGGAATATGTAGCTTTACTGCTGCTAAAGCCCCTGCTAAAGTAGAGTTTGTATCACCATAAAGAATCATTGCATCTGGTTTTTCATTTAGCAAAACTTCTTCAATCTTTATGAGCATTTCCCCTGTCATTTTTCCATGACTTCCTCCAGAAACGTTAAGGTTATAATCTGGCTTAGGAATATCCATTTCTTCAAAAAAAACATCGGACATATTATGGTCATAGTGTTGCCCTGTATGGATAATTATTTCTTCAAATTCTTTTCTTAGTTCACGAGATACTACTGCAAGCTTGATGAACTGTGGCCTTGCGCCAACAACAGTGCATATTTTTTTCATTATAGAACCTCTACATTGTCCTTATGTTCAATGTTTTTCATTGCATTCTTTGTATCAAATACTGGTACTCCTGCATTAGCAATAAAGTCATAGTCCACAGCTGTATGTGCGGTTGTAATTACAACAATGTCATATGAATTGATATCATCAAGGTTTGCAACTCCTGTTCTAGTTACTCCATGTTCTGTAAATGTTGGAATATGAGGATCGTAGTAAGATACCTCCGCTAAAGCTTCTTCAAAGTTATCAATTACAGCTAGTGCTGGACTTTCTCTGTAATCATCAATATCTTGCTTATATGCAACTCCACAAATAAGAACCTTAGCTCCATTTAATGGTTTCTTATTTTTATTTA
>CAYJJW010000288.1:0-1510 GCA_964370555.1 uncultured Treponemataceae bacterium
TTATGGAAAAAGGTAAAAAATGGACTATCGGCCGGTAGGGTACAGTCGGTTGCACTTCGCTTAATTTGTGAAAGAGAAAAAGAGGTAGAAGATTTTTTACCGGTTGAATACTGGTCTTTAGATGCAGACTTTAAAAAGGGAAAAACTGCTTTTACCGCACAATTGGTGCAATACAAAGGTAAAAAACCTGAGCTTACTAATGAAAAAGAAGTTCAAGATATTATAGACGAAATTAAAACCTCTGAGTGCGAAGTAACAGAAATTAAAACATCTGATAGAACAGTAAAACCAAAGGCCCCTTTTACAACATCAAAATTGCAACAAGCGGCCGCCAATAAGCTTGGCTTTACTTCTCGAAAAACAATGCAAGTTGCACAACAACTCTACGAAGGTGTTGCAATTGGAACAAGTCGCGTAGGTTTAATTACCTATATGCGTACCGACTCAACTCGTATATCTCAAACAGCTCTTGACGAGGTACGTGAATGGATAAAAGAAAAATATCCAAACGATTTACCGGAAAAAGCAATTGAATATTCTGTTGGTAAAAAGGCGCAAGACGCCCACGAAGCAATTAGGCCAACCTATGTTACGTACACTCCTGAATACGTAAAAGAATATTTAACACGAGACCAACAACGTTTGTATACTATAATTTGGGAAGCCTTTGTTTCAAGTCAAATGAACAATGCAAAGAGCCGAACTACCAGTGTAGAAATAAAAGCAGGGGAGGCTCTTTTTAGAATTTCAGCAAGTAAGGTTGTAGAAAAAGGTTTTCACAATGTAATAAAACTTTTGTCTTCAAAAGAAGATTCTTCGGGTAACTTACCAGCATTAAAAGAAGGTGAAAAACTTGACACTACAAAGTTTCACCCTGAACAACATTTTACACAAGGTCCCGCCCGCTTTACCGATGCATCAATTGTTAAAATGCTTGAAGAAAAAGGCATTGGGCGACCGTCAACATACGCACCAATTATTTCTGTATTGCTTGACCGCTATTATGTAACAAGAAATAATAGACAATTAGTTCCAACACAGCTTGGACGAATTATTAATAATCTTTTGGTAGAATCTTTCCCAGAAGTTATTAATGAAAACTTTACCGTAGAAATAGAAAAACAACTTGATATGGTTGAAGAAGATACCGTTGCTTGGCCAAAAATTATGGCAGACTTTTACTTTCCATTCCATGACAAGGTTGAAAATGTTATGGAAACACTCGAAAGTCAAAAAGGTAGCATGGATGAGCCAACCGATAAAATTTGCGATAAATGCGGAAAGCCGATGATTAAAAAACTTGGTCGCTTTGGATTTTTCCTTGCATGTTCAGGATTCCCTGAGTGCTTTAATACTGCTTCTGTTCCTTTAGCAAATTGCCCTAGAGAAAATTGTGGTGGTGAAATAATTGCCAGAAAAACAAAGGGTAGGGGAAAAGAGTTTTACGGTTGTACAAATTATCCTGAATGTGACTTTATAAGCCACTTTAAGCCTATAAATGCAGACTGTC
>CAYJJW010000289.1:0-1488 GCA_964370555.1 uncultured Treponemataceae bacterium
GTCAACTCATCCATTCTAATTTCATTCAATATCTCTATTCCTTGCATTTATCCCAGTCCTTTCTTACTCTTGCTTGTGCGAAATTTGTATAACCTTCAAAACCTATCATCATTGTCACGTATCTGTATTCACTATCTTTTAATCTTGCTAAAAACAATCTTTTTATCCATTCTTCTTCATCGCTATCCCTAACCTCAATCTCCGTAAACCTTGGAATATCATTCGTTACTTCCATGTACTCAATTTCAGGCTCTTTGTATTCTGATTGTAACCATTCGCAAACCTCTTTGTTCCATTTTCTACTATCTTGACCTAAAACAATTCCTTTTTCTTCTACTAACTCTTTATCTGTATATTGATTTAGAATTACATCTGCTAAAATTTCATCAATACACTTCTCTCTATTTGTCATTTATTTAAATAACCTCCTTTATTTTGTATTGCTTCTCAATTTCTTCTTTCAATTTTATAGCACATCCTTTGCACAGTAAAAGTTCTGTTTTGTATGTTCTTATTCTTGCTTCGTATCTATTCATTTCTTCAAGTTTTATTCTATCATTCCTAAATGCATCATAACAAAATTCACAATAATTAGTCTTTAATAGCTTATTTAATCCATGTGATTCATATTCATTATCTGATAAAAATCTCAAATATTCATCAAATTCTTTTTCATGTTTCTTAAATTTTAAATATTTTTCAAACACATTATCTATCTCCTTATAATCTTTTCTACTTCACTACTACTCAACTACTTTTTCAAATTCATCTTTGAATATTTCATCTGATTCAGAATACAATTCCTTAATCTCTGTTGAGGGATTCAATATATTTTCATACTCGCCAATTCCATTAAATGTATCTCGAATTAATACCAATTCATTTATCAATGCATTAATTCCCCTAACATTATTGAAGGATAACATTACATCAGGATTTATCCTATCTTCTTCTTTGAAATATTTTGTTCCCCAATCCTCTTTCGGAACATCATTTGTTAAATACAAAACACCTTTTTTAACTTCAATTGTTTCGGAATCATACTTATACGCTCTTGTCATTAGCACACTCCCATCTCCAAAAACAGCAACTGCTTTCCCTTTTACCATTGCTACATCTCCTTTCTAAAACTCCACTATTCCCTCTAATGCTTCACCTATTCTCTAACAATTCCCCTTATTTTCTCTATATCTTCTTTTTGTTCTTCAATTTCTTTTGGTGTAAGTCCTGTTTCTTCGTACTCCCATAATTTTTTATACAACTGTTGCGGAAAACCTAGTCTATCAATTTCACCGCTTATTTCGTTTTTCCTTGTTAGTCTATCCATTACACTTCACCGCCTTATTTTTTTCAATTACTCATTACTCAAAAAACTTCTTAAAATCTTTCGCTCCATAATCATCATCATTTAGCATTCTTAGCACTTTTTCTAAATCCACTGTTTCTTCATCTTCCCCAATTCCATTTCGTTTACAGAATTCTTTTACT
>CAYJJW010000290.1:0-1478 GCA_964370555.1 uncultured Treponemataceae bacterium
TTGCAACAACAAGTAATAAAACAATTAAACTTGTTCTCATAATAATGAATGATAGAGACTTTTTCACTTTGGGGAACCCTCACTTTTTAAATATATTGTATTTGAAGTATAAAGCTAGGATTTAGAAATGTCAAGATTTATTTAAGCTTAAGTAAGAAAATTTTACATAAGATAACAGTGAACAACTTGAGAAGTAGCATCGATTATGCTACTTCTTTTTTGCCTTAAACTGAATCGTCTGCTATTATTTCTTCAATGGTAAAATGAGAAACCGCTTCATTAAGAGCTTCAACACTTGCCTTGCCACTTTCAACACCTTCTACAATAGTATTCGATGAAACACTGATACTTTCAATATCAGCTTTTATTCCTTCAATGAGGCCTAAAACATTTTCAGATGCTGTTTTATTAGAGCCAATGGCTTTTTGTGTAACAACTAATATGTCTTGTGAGTTTGATTTAATAAGATGAGTGATTTCATCTACTCCAACCATGCTTTCAAAAACTTGTCTTGAACCGATTGATTGTTCTTGCATAGCATTTTTAACTTCTTCAGTCATTTGTGATACTTTTTTTATTACCTCTACAGTTGTATTTGCTGCATTTGTAAGCTGATCTGAAAACTCAACAATATCATTAATATGTAAGGTAATGGTACTAATGACATCACTAGCATTTTTTGATTGAGCTGCTGTTGTTTCGGCAAGTTTTCTAATTTCATCTGATACTACTGCAAATCCTTTTCCTGCATCTCCTGCGTGTGCTGCTTCTATTGCCGCGTTCATAGCCAATAAGTTAGTTTGAGATGCGATGCTTGAAATAAGCTGATTTATTTCAACTAAGTCGGTAGAGCTTCTGCTTACATCTTGAAGTTTATTTGTTGACTCAGAAATATAGGTATGTTCTTGTTCTACGTTGACAACCAATTGATTTACCAACTCACTCATAGTTGTTGTACTTCTATCAATTGATGTTATGCTTTCTGACATTTCTTTTATAGCACTTGAAGAATCTTCTAAATAGGCACTTTGGCGCGTAATTTGTGTAGATAACGAATCAATAGATTGCTCTATTTCTTCAACTGCGGTACTGATGTCATGCATTATGCCGGTAATATCATCAGCTATAGAGCCAACCGACAACTCAACTTTTTGTACTTTTTCAAGGGAACTTTGTGTTGAACCCATGAGTTGATTATTAACATCGGTAATCGTATTTGTAGAATTGTAAAGAGATCTTACCAGTGCTGTCATTTTTGCCCTAACCTGGTTTAAACCTTCTGCGATAACTTGTGCTTCATGAGTATTACAATCACAAGATTTTCCAGTAAAGTCTCCTGTAGAGAGAATATCACATTCTTTTGAAATAGTGGAAAATGGTTTACTGATTCTCTTGCTAATAAATCGTGTGTATATACATCCTAAAATTATTATTGAAACAGCAACTGCAATAGAAACGGTAACTAAAAAGTATAAGTC
>CAYJJW010000291.1:0-1441 GCA_964370555.1 uncultured Treponemataceae bacterium
GTAACGGGATTTTTATTGTTTGCAAGACCTACCGCACGGCTTGCTTTTTCATTTCCAACCGCCTTTGCAATATCTTTGTAGGTACGTATTTCACCGTACGGAATATCACAAAGGGCTTTCCACACCTTTTTTTGAAAGTCTGTTCCTCTCATTTCATACTTAAAGGTAAAGTCTTTTCTTTTCCCACCAAAATAATCTTGTACCTCAGCAAATACGTTATCGGTAAATGGTGTTTTATTACCCATGTTTTCAGGCTCATCATTGAGTTTTTTTAAAAATACTACTGTATCATCTTCATATTCGATTCGGATTTTACCTAATTGGGAATCATAGATTGCAAAGTTCATTTTTTCTCCTTTTTGAACGTACTCGGCGTTTTGCCTGTTTTTTCCTTAAAAAATCTATAAAATGCAGAAAGGCTGTTGAACCCAACACTCATAGAAATATCTATAATGCTGTTATCAGTTTCTAAAAGTTGATTTTTTGCCTCAGTTAAACGAAGGTTATCGGTGTAAGCTTTAGGTGTTACTCCGTATTCTTTTTTAAAAACTTCTATTATGTGTCGTTGTGAAAGGCCTACATTTTTTAATTCTTTGTTGAGTTTTCGATTTTCTAAAAACATTGCATCGATTGTATATTTAACTTTATCGGCAATTTCTTTTGAGGGCGCAAATTCCAATAAGTCGCTACGGCATCGTTTGCAGGCCCTAAAACCTGCTTTCTCAGCTTCTTTAGCGTTATTAAAAAATTGTGTATTTTCTCTTTTAGGTGCTTTTGATTTACAAGATGGTCTACAGTAAATTCCTGTCGAAGTTACCGCATAAAAAAACAAGCCATCAAAGTTTGCATCATTTTCTATTACTATCGTATATTTTTCATTATCGGATAATATCATGATTTGGTACCTAAAAAATAGTCGTTTGAATCTTGCGGGGCTTGTATCCTATCCATATTACTATATTCGCGGATGGTGTTGCATACGGTAATAGTATAGCTTTCAAAGAGTTTTGTTTTCCCCTCAAGCTGACTCATTCTATGCTCTACATTGTTTCTCCATTTTGTAACAGCCTCTTCACTTTCCCAAACGTTCATCGATAAAAGCTTTCCTTCTTCGTTTAAACTTTGGAATCTTTCTGCTCGAATAAAACCTTTTGCATCTGCAAGAAGTGGTTTTAGCATTGCTGCTAACTCTAAATATTTTTTCATACCTTCTTTTGTTGGTTTTACTTCAAATAATACAATAACCTTATTCATTTTTTTCCTCATACATAGTATATCACAGAAGAGTTTTTTTTTCTTCCTAAAAATAGACAAGTAATTTTTTAATTGTTTAAGATATTGCTTTAACTCTATGTTTTAGTATACAATGGCGAAGAGGTAATAGAGTGAATACAATTGAAGCAATCTTTTTTGATATAGATGGAACATTATTAAGTTTTAA
>CAYJJW010000292.1:0-1440 GCA_964370555.1 uncultured Treponemataceae bacterium
ACTTACCACAGTCATCACACTTCCACACAGGGATTGGATTTCCCCAGTAGCGGTTTCGGCTAATTGCCCAGTCTCGTGCGCCTTCAAGCCATTTACCAAAACGACCTGCTTTAATGTGTTCGGGTTGCCATGTAATTTGATCATTTGCTTTTAAGAGCTTATCACGAATTGATTCAACGCCAACAAACCAGCTTCCGATTGCTCGGTAAATAAGCGGGCTTCCACAGCGCCAACAGTGTGGGTATGAGTGAAGAATTTGGTCTCGTTTTACAAGACTTCCTTCGTTTTTAAGTCTTTCTATAATATCTTTGTCGCAGTCTTTTACAAACCGGCCTTCATAATCTGAAACTTCATTGGTAAACTTACATTCTGCATCAATTGGACAAATGGTTGGAATATTTGTTCCTTTGAAAAGTTTATTATCTTCTTCACCAAAGCCCGGTGCTGTGTGCACAATACCGGTACCGTCTTCAGTTGTAACAAAGTCTCCGGTAAAAACTCTAAAAGCCCCAATAGATTTTGGATAATCTTCGGTTGCACCCTGGTGCTCAGCAAAGTAAGGGAATAGTGGCTCATATCGCATATCTTTAAGTTCTGAGCCTTTTTTTGTCCACACTATGGTGTAGTCTTCTTCGTTTTTGTAATAAGCTGGAAGTCTCGACTCTGCAAAAATATAAAGGTCATCTCCGTCTTTAATTTTTACGTAATCTACTTCAGGACCAACGGCGAGGCCAAGGTTAGAAGGGAGTGTCCAAGGGGTTGTTGTCCATGCTAAAAAGTAGGTGTTTTCAATGTCTGTAACGTTTGCATTACCTTCTTTTACTTTAAAGCGCACGGTAACGGCTGGGTCGTGAACATCTTTGTAGCCACCAAGACTAAGCTCGTGGTTAGAAAGTACTGTTGCACAGCGGGGACAGTATGGCAAAATGTAAAAACCTTCGCTTAAAAGGTCTTTTTCCCAAAGTGTTTTTAAAATCCACCATATAGATTCCATGTAGCTTGAATCCATGGTTTTATAATCGTTATCAAAGTCTACCCAACGCCCAAGTCGTGTGATCGTATGCTTCCATTCGTTTACATAACGCAACACGCTTTCACGGCATGCTTCGTTAAATTTATCAACACCAAATTTTTCAATATCAGTTTTAGAATTAAGACCGAGTTCTTTTTCAATGAGGTTTTCAACTGGAAGTCCGTGACAATCCCAACCAAAACGGCGCTCCACCTTTTTACCTTTCATGGTTTGGTAGCGTGGAATAATGTCTTTTATAGTGTTAGGTATAAAGTGTCCAAAGTGGGGTAAGCCGGTTGCAAATGGAGGACCATCATAAAAAACGTATTCAGCTTGGCCTTCACGTGCGTCAATTGACTTTTTAAAAATGTCATTCTTTTTCCAAAACTCTAAAATTATTTCTTCTTGCTTTGAAAAATTTACCTTTG
>CAYJJW010000293.1:0-1435 GCA_964370555.1 uncultured Treponemataceae bacterium
TTTTGTTCATTTTCCAGTTCCCAGCAATGTAATATTGTCTCATTTGGTTCTCCTAATGTATATGATAGTTAATTGATTATAGCGAATTTAGGGATATGTTTCAAGGGTAGATTTTTGTGCTAGTTTCACAGAAAAAAACTACTTTTTTTTTGAAAAATGTAATTAAAAATTGAATTTTGATACAATAATATATATGTACGGAAAAATATATTAGTCAGGAGGTTTTGTATGGCAATAATTGTTCCCGAATTTGTGTATAGGCTACAAGAAGGAAAGGAGATTATATCTCCTAAGGTTGATTTTGCATTCAAGAAATTTTTTGGAAGTGAAGAAAATAAAAACTTTCTCATTGATTTTTTGCAATCTCTTTTAGATATTCCAAGCGATGAATATGATGAAGTAAGTTTTGAGAACACAGCACTTTTAAAAGAGTATGAAAAGGATAAATATGGCTTACTGGACGTACTCATAAAAACAAAACATAAAAAAATAATTCATATAGAAATACAAGTTGGAGACGTTTCTAATTTTAGAGAGAGAGCACTATATTATATGTCGAGACTTGTGTCAGGGCAAATAATAACTGGAAGCCCATATGTGGAAATTTCAAAAACTATATCAATATTGGTCTTGAATTATGAGCTCATTCATGATAGTATACAGTATAAGAATGTGTATCACTTTTGTGATTTGGAAACAAAATCTTTGTTTTCGGATAAACTTGAAATAATTACACTTGAGTTGCCTAAAATTCCTAAAACCGAAAATGAAGATAAAAAAGAGCAAAGACTCATAAGTTGGCTTGAGTTTTTACAGGTGGAAAAGAAAATGGAAGCAAAACAGCTATTGGAAAAATATCCTCATTTACAAAGAGCATACGATAAAATACAAGAGTTGAGTAGGGATCCTGAACACTCAATAGAATATACACAAAGACTTATAGCTCACTTTGATGAAGTAACACGTCTTCACAATGAAGAACGAATGAAAGAAGAAGCTGTAGCGGAAGGATTAAAGATTGGAATTGAGCGAGGAATTGAACAAGGAATTGAACAAGGAATTGAACAAGGAATTGAACAAGGAATTGAACAAGGCAACATTGAAGCAAAACGGAAGATTGCAAAGACACTTATAGAAATGGGTGAGCCAATTGAAAAAGTTATAAAAGTAACAGGACTTACAAAGGATGAAGTTGCGTCGATAATATAGGATACTTGCCATATAGGCACTAAAATATAACTTACGAGGACAGGAAAGATGAATTTTGAAAAAGAGATGAAGGCAAAGGCTGCTGAGTACCAAAATAGCTTGGTATTGCCAGAGGGAGCTGAAGAGAGAACCGTTGCTGCTGCAGCACAAATTATGAAAGAAGGCTTAGCGAAGTCTGTAACACTTTTGGGCGATAAGTCAGAAATTGAAGGCGTTGCAAGTGCTA
>CAYJJW010000294.1:0-1435 GCA_964370555.1 uncultured Treponemataceae bacterium
GCTTTAATGAAAAAAACATTGTGCAGCTTGGTCGAGACTATGAACATAGACTCGAAGACTATAAAAAAATATGTAAAAACTCGCAAAATCACACGGCATTATTCTTTTTGGCTGATTTTTATGCAGCCGAAGCAATAAGCTATTTTCACGAACATAATGTCAAAGTACCAGAAAACTTTTCAGTAATAGGGTTTGACGATAATATATATTCAAAAATTATACATCCACAACTTACTACTATTCATCAAGATACTTTTAATAGAGCAACTACAGCTGTTACACAGTTATTAAAGCTTATACAAGGGGAAGAACCTATTGAAAATAATCTCTGTATGGATGTAAAACTTGTAGTACGAGATAGCGTGAAGTTAATTACTAGTTACTAGTTACTAGTTTCGAATTATGAATTATCTAAAGTTATGTTTTTGCAAGCATCCTTGCTCGCAAAAACTATCGAGTTTTCTACTGAAGTGCATGGAATAGCTTAAAACTCGCATTCCCAATGTGATGACATCCATGTCATCGAAGCTCGAATTTAGTAAAGTCAGTTTTAGAAATTCCGATAATATATATAGAGGTGAGCTTTATGGCAGGGATAACAGGAATTACAAGCGGTTTGAGTAGTATTACCAATGGGTATTCTGCAAGTCAAGCAGCTAATTTACAAAACGAGATAAGTACATTCCAATCTCTAGTCGATTCAGTTCAGCAGAGTAATATCGCTCAGTCTGAAAATACATCAGGCGAGGGTATTGCTTTAAGTTCAATGCCACTTCCCATAGCACAAGAGGGTAGATTAAACGGCGATTACGCAACAGGTTTTCAAGGTAGCTTTACAACCGAAGCCGACAAAAATGCACTTCCTACAGGGGCAGCAGCTAATAATCCCTCTGTTGCTTACGACGGAAAAACAATTGATAAAACAAGTAAATTATATGAAAAATCTCTAGAGCTTGAGTCCTACTTTGTAAAAATTATGTTATCTTCTATGCGTAGTAGTTTAAGCGGAACAAGTCTTTCTGGCGAAGAAAAATCCTATGCACAACAAATGTATGATGATATGTTTTACGATGAACTTGCTACAACAATGACAAAAAATGCAGGCTTTGGTTTAGCGGACCAAATATACTTACAATTAGATGTGTAAATATAAACACTGTAAAATATAAGACTACTTTAGACTAATACTCTAAAATAGTCTTTTTTTTATGCTTATTTGCATTGTTTCTTGCATTATTATTCATTTGTTAGCTATTTTTATGCATAATTTTGCATAAAAATCATTTATTTTTCAGTTTTACACATTTTTTACATTGATTTTTTTTTACTTCAATGCTAAAATAATTTTGATGTTTTTTTAACAAGCATCAATTCAAAAAAAGGGAGATTTTTATGAAAAGAAATCTATTACTTGTACTTATGGTATTAAGCGTAG
>CAYJJW010000295.1:0-1433 GCA_964370555.1 uncultured Treponemataceae bacterium
ATGCACCTAGTTCTTTCATTGCTTTTTCAAATTCTTCATCGTTTGGAGCCATACCATGCCAACCGACAACATTTTCCATAAATGATACGCCCTTACCTTTTACAGTTTTTGCAACGATACATTTAGGTTTTCCGTTTGAACAGCTTGCATTGATTTTTTCAAATGCTGCAACAATTTCTTCAACTGAGTGACCATCTACAGAATATGTTTCCATACCAAAAGCTTCTACTTTTTTTGCTAGGTCACCAGTAGGCATAATTTCTTCACAAGTACCGTCGTTTTGAAGGCCATTGTTATCGAGAATTACCACAAAGTTATCAAGCTTATATTTTACGGCTGTTTGAATTGCTTCCCATACTTGACCTTCATTACTTTCACCGTCTCCAACCAATGTGTATGTTCTATAGTCTTTTTTGTCCATTTTTGCAGCAATAGCCATACCAACTGCACAAGATATACCTTGTCCAAGAGAACCTGTAGAAATATCAACACCAGGGCATTTTTTCATATCTGGGTGCCCTTGTAATTTTGATCCAAGTTTTCGAAGATTGTTTACTTCATCACTATCTAAGAATCCTTTTAAGATAAGTGAAGAATAGAGAATTGGACAAACGTGTCCTTTAGATAAAACAAATCTATCCCTGTCTTCCCATTTTGGATTTTTAGCATCAACATTCATTTGATCAAAATATAAAACGCTCATAATTTCTGCAGCAGAAAAAGATCCACCCGGATGCCCTGACTGTGCTTTATGAATCATTGTTAAAGCAGTTCTTCTAAGTTCGCCTGCTTTTTCTTTTAAAAGTGTAATTTTATCAGACATTATTTTCCTTCCATCATTAATCGTTTTGCTTCTTCAAAACCTGATTTTCCAATTTTAAATAAAGGAACATCAACAGCTTCGTGTTTTAACATTGACATTGAAATTTGAGCAAAAACAATTGCATCTACTTCTTTTGCTAAACTGTATAAGTTTTCGTTAATCATTTCATCATGTTTAGCTCTGTCACCTGCACAAAGAACATCAAAAGCACCTTCTGCAACTTTTGTTACAATTTCAATTTCTCGGCCTTGTTCTTTTGCATTATCTTCCATAAGGCGAATAATAGCTCCAGGACTTGTAGGAAGTGTTGCAAGAACACCAATTTTTTTACCAGCTTTTACAGCTTCGCGAGCTAAAGGCTCATCAATGTTAAGTACAGGAATTGGAGCTAGAGGGCGAATATATTTTGCAGCAGCGTTTACAGAAGTACAAGTACCCATAACACAGTCTGCACCACATTCAACAGCTTGCATTGTGTAGTTATACATTCTTCTCATTACAGAAGATGTAATTCCGCCATTTGCAACAGTTTCTTTTAACAAAGTATCATCCATGATATTGAAAATTTCAATATCTGGATTTTCTTTTTGAAACGGAACAGCATGTAAAT
>CAYJJW010000296.1:0-1393 GCA_964370555.1 uncultured Treponemataceae bacterium
ATACCACTTATTATAAGTAAAAATGATTCAAGCCAAATTGTATCATTACAAATAAGTGTAAAAGGTGGCGTTGCACTCCTCACGCCTGAATATTCCGGGCTAGAAAGCGCACTTTTTGATATGATGGCTATGGGAAGTAGCGCCTACACGTATGATAAAATAAAACAAGTGCGATACGAAACACAGGGAAGCATATACTCAAGTTCTAACCAATTAGGAAGTATACTTGGTCTTTCAACCATAGATTATTATTTTGAGGATTTACTTCCCATTCTCATTGATGGTTTTTTACATCCAACGTTTAATGAATTAGAATATACAACACTTATGACTTCTGTTTCTCAAGGTTTACAATATAAAATGCAAGATGCCAATAGTATGCTTTTTGATATGATTCTAAAAAGCAGTTATGAAAAGCATCCGTATGCAACATCATCAAGTGCTACGATAGATTCAATTGAAAATATTACTGTTGAAAACATGGAATCACACCTAGAATCAATTCACAATGCAAATAGAATTTCAATTATTGCTGTTGGTAATTTTGATGGAAAAAAACTTGTAAAAACATTAAATGAATCTCTTGGAAAGCTTGAAGGTAGCAATTATACTATACTAGACATTCCACTTGCACATGTTGGAGGCGAACCTAAAGTAGTTGAACTAGAAAGCGCACAAGGTTCGGGCTATGTTGCTCATACCTTACCTGCACCACTTCCTGGAAGTATTGATGAAATTGCATTTAGAATTGCATCAGACATATACTCAGAAGTTTTGTTTAATTTGGTTAGAGAAAATTACGGGGCAACCTATTCAATTGGTTCTGCCTACACATATTCAAAGGCTCCCTTTGGAAGTGTTAGAGCATATAAAGTTTCAGACTTAGAAAATATAGCCTCTTTTATTTTAGAAGCAGAAGAACTTATGGCCAATGATACTATAATTTCCGGAAAGGATGCAAATGGTGAGTTTATTTTTGACACTATAGAAAATAGGCTTGAAGGATATAAAAATACCCTCATAAACTCACAGTTTTATTCAGCACAAACAAATGCTGCAATTTCAGCGCAAATTGTAAGCTCCCTTTTAATGTTCGATAACCCTGAAAAATATATGAATTTTACCGAACGCGTGAGAAGTGTTAGCGCAGATGATGTTAAACGTGTATTTGATGAGTATTTTGTAAAAGGCGAAAAACAATGGTTTGCGGTAACCGGAATTGGAGAAGAAGAACGTTTTATAATTGGAGAGTAAACTCCGTAGCCCAAAGAATGTGCCATGGACGGCACTACACTAAACAGTAAGCGAGTTTTGAGCTATTCTTTTTTCTTCTAAACTGCAAAACTCGATAGTAAAAATCAGCATGGACGCTGATTTTTACTTGATTTTTTTA
>CAYJJW010000297.1:0-1388 GCA_964370555.1 uncultured Treponemataceae bacterium
GACGCTCATCAAGTGTACCATTTTCAATTGCCTCTAAAATAGCACAGCCTTTTTCTACTGTATGGCTACAATCTGCAAATTTACATTGTTCACTTAGTTCTTCTATATCGTCAAAGGTGGTTGAAAGGTCTGCACTTTCCGCTCCAAGTTCCCTCATTCCCGGTGTGTCAATTAACACTCCACCAAGTGGGCAAGGAAACATTTCTTTTCCAGTTGTAGTGTGCCGTCCCTTATCGCCCTTACCTACTTCATTTGTTTCAATTGTTTCATCGCCTAAAATCTTATTTATGAGGGTAGATTTTCCAACGCCAGAAGATCCAATAAAAACTCCTGTTATGCCCTTTTCAAAGTATTTTCTAAACTTTTCTTCTATATTGTCATCAAACTTTGAAACAAGAATAATATCTGAAAAGGCAGAGACACTTTCTACTTCTTGCACTTTTTCATCCAAATTATCGCAAAGGTCTGTTTTTGTTAACACAATTACCGGTACAGAGCCACTATCCCACGCAACAGAAAGGTAGCGCTCTAGGCGGCTTAGATTGTAATTATTATTAAGCGACATGCAAATAAAAACGGTGTCTATGTTTGTTGCAATAACTTGCACATCTTGTTTTGAACCAACAGCTTTTCTTGAAAACATGCTTTTTCGGCTTAACACATGATGAATGGTTGCATTTTTTTGCCCATCTTCTTGACTCACCATTACAAAGTCGCCAACGGTTGGAAAATGAGAAAGATCTGTTGTATCATGCCTCATTTTACCGGATATTTCTGCCAAAAGTTCTTGCTCTTTGGTAACAATCCTGTAAAGGCCCTTATACTGGGCAATTATTCGTGCAAGTTGTAGGCCTTCAAACGAGGCTGCTTCTATAATGGTACGCTCTGTTGTACCGTAGCGAGTAAGGTTATTCATAGAAGGAGTATATACAAAAATTGTTTTTTTGAAAAGATGTTTTTCTATTTGAAACTGGCGTTTCGATGCTTTACAAATTTATTTTTTAATTTTTAAGGATTTTTTCTTAAATTTCAGTTTTGTTTGGAAACAAAGGAACTGTTCGTGGGGCGAGAACCAACTCGGAGTTGCGAAGCCCGTAGTTTCTCGCCCCACACCCCACTCTCCTTGGGCGACGCTTTTTAAACTTACAGGTTTTTAAGAACGGTTGCAGGTGCTCGCCACAGTCATTCTGATTCTACCATATATTTGTACCCTTGAAGAATCTCCCGCTTTGCTAGGCGAAAACCATTGTACATTACCAAAATAACTTTTTCTAACTTTTATTAACTTTTATTAACTTTTATTAACTTTTTTTCTATTGCACTTTTACATTAATACACGCTAAAATGAATGTGGAGTGTACTAAATAAGTGGGTAATAATACGCATAG
>CAYJJW010000298.1:0-1377 GCA_964370555.1 uncultured Treponemataceae bacterium
CAAATATACCAATTAAAGAAAATATAAAAACGCTCACAAAAAATAAATCGCTCATGTTGCTTCTTGTAGCACTCTTTGTCATAAATAGCATAAACGGAATAAGACAAGCAGGCCAAATATATTTTACTATTTATACATGGGGAAGCGAAAGCTACGTAACCCTTTTAGGCGTAATGCTTGTAGTTGGAATGGTTGTCGGAATGGGTATTAGCCCTATATTATTAAAACGTTTTGAAAAAAGAATAATTCTTATAGTAAGCTGCGTTTTTGGAGCTATAGTAAACTTTATCCCCTACTTTTCACTTCAGAATATCCCGCTAGGACTTGCATCAATTTGTTTAAGCTTTGCAAGTGTTGGAATCCTTACTATAACAAGCATGTCCATGCTTTTAGATGCAATAGATTTTTCAGAGCTGCAATTAGGATTTAGAGGAGAAGGGATTGTGTTTTCTTTAAACACATTTGCAACAAAATTAAGTGCTGCTTTTTCTAGACTTATTTTGGGAATGTGCCTTGTATTAATGAACTACACAGAAAACCAACCCATAACCAGCACAACAGTTTCGTGGTTTAGTGCACTTATGTACATTGTTCCATCCATTGCCTGTGTGCTAACAATTCTTATTATTTATTGGTACAAAATAGACAAAAAGTCAATTGAAAAAACAACACAAGAACTCCAAAAAAGAAGAGAGTTGGCATGAGTTTTATAATTGACATGGCTACAAAAAAGCCCGATATAAAAAAAGCAAAGCGCATCCTGTGTGTGCAACCACATCCCGATGATAATGAAGTTGGGATGGGTGGTGCAATTGCATATCTTGCCAACAAAGGCTGTGAAGTTCACTATCTTACCATTACCGATGGTTCTTTAGGGCTGCAAAATAATAGCATTACTCATGAGCAGCTTATTACAATTCGAAAAGAAGAGGCCGAAAAATCGGGAAGGTTCCTTGGAGCAGCTAATTTTCATTACCTTAATTATAAGGACGGAACTTTAGCAGATATTCCAAGACTAGCAGGTGAAATAGGAGAATTAATTCGTACCATAAAGCCCGACTTTGTGTTCTGCCCCGACCCTTGGCTAACATATGAAGCCCACTGGGATCATATTGTAACAGGAAAAGCAACAGCTCAAAGTATTGTTGCGACAGGACTTTACGAATATCCCCTTGGAACAAAAACAAAGCCCCATAAGGTAAAAGGAATTGGGTTTTATTATACCAGTAAACCAAATACTATAATTGATATTTCAAAAACCTTTGATGCTCAAATGAAAGCAATTGCAATGCATAAATCTCAGTTTGATGCAAAAACAATAGCTATGTTTACCCTCTTTTTTAAGGATAAGGCAAAAAAAGCTGCAATAAATGAAAA
>CAYJJW010000299.1:0-1375 GCA_964370555.1 uncultured Treponemataceae bacterium
TAAGAGTATACCCTAATTCAATCACTTGTCCCTCGTTAGGAGCCCAAACTTCATCATCTTCTACTATAATGGTTCCAACAATAGTAATAATATCTCTGTTATTAAATAATTCTTTTGCCTTTGCAAATGTTTTTACCGGAGTATTTTCTGTTAGCCCGTCATTATCATCACTTGAAGTGGCTCCACCAATGTAAATATTCTTAGGCGGAATAAAAGTTAGGTGTCCATCATCGGTAGGAATAACAGAACTTCCATCATCCATAGAAAAATTACCTTGGTGCACCTCCCCACCATTTGACGCAACAATCTCAAAAGTAATAGCCCACCCTATATTAGGTGAAAGTCCAATCTCACTATTTTCACTTAGCTCACCTGTTACTTGAACAGGGAATGTATCGATATCAATTACAGAACTAGTAGGTAGATTGTAATGCACATTAGAATCAAGTAAAGTATCGGTAACATTGTCTCTAATAAGCACATCACCACCTTGTAGTTCTAAAATAGAACCATCGCCAAGATTCACACCTGCCGCTGCATTAGAATTTAAAACCTTATTATTAATAATAGCACTGTCTTCCATAATAAGCTTTGCACCATCAAGCACATTAACACCTGCTGTAGATTCTTCTATATTAGAACTATTATAGGTGTTTATATTATCTTGCAGTACAGTTCCGCCTGTAAGAGTCACCGCAGAGCCAGTCCCTGTTACAGTAATAAGTGGTGCAGTCGCTCTTTCATCACCTTGTAAAACAGCTCGAGTTAATGTTAAACTGTTTCCATCTTCAACTTCAAAAAAAGGATAATCTGCTTGTTGGCGCTTTATGGTTACGCCTCCTAAATCAAGTAAACGGCCCCCATTAAATCTTTGTCCAAGTTCGCTGTCAGCATTATCTACCTCAATTGACTGTGTTACATAAATTGTAGCCCCTGGAAGAAAAGAGCCAGATTGTTTTAAGAGAGCAAGAGCGTCGTTAAAACTTTTTACAGGATTATCTGCTGTAAGACCCGCACTAGCACTTGTGTTTTGGTCGGCTCCATTTTCATGGGCTAAGAAAATAACATTTGCGTACGTAACAATTTTTGTTATCTTTTTTTCTGTCTTTACAGATGCTGAGCGAGACTCAAAAAAGCGTCCCCACGCTCCATCATCAAACCGGTCTACAATAATGCGAGCATAAATATTAATTCCAACATCTACATTATCAAAACTTACCTCTACATCAGTGATGTCATCTATATCATCAAAAAAGAACTCTTTAGTAGCTAAGTTTCTATCAGTGTTTGCATAATAAAGCGAAACTGTAATCCTGTCCTCATCATCAAAAATATCGCTATCACTATCAATTAAAGAAGGTGTGTTTGAAGAAAC
>CAYJJW010000300.1:0-1308 GCA_964370555.1 uncultured Treponemataceae bacterium
AAGTCATTTAATGCTGCTGCATGGAGAGGTGTTCTTGAGTTCTATGGTGATACTTGGGAAGATCAATCAGGTAGGGGAACGCTCTATGATGTTGTAACTTGTCAAACACCAGATTTGTACGTACCTAACTTAAAACAAGCCGCTGATAGAGGATATGACCTTATTGTAGCAACAGGATTTACTTTTGCTGACGCTGTTGGTGAAGTATCTAAACAATACCCAGAACAACCATTTATGATCGTTGATGTTAACTGGGTAAGTGTTCCTAACGTGCAAGAATATGTATACGCTGAAGAACATGGTTCTTTCCTCGTAGGTGTAATTGCAGCTCTTCAAGCACAAAAAGAAGGAATCGCTAATCCTAAATTTGGGTTCATTGGTGGAGTTCCAAGTGGTGCTATTACAAAATTTGAAGTTGGATATATTCAAGGTCTTAAACATGTAATGCCAGATTTACCTGATTCTGCAATTGTAGATTATTACACAAATGACTGGGGTGCACCAGAAAAAGCAAAAGCTCAAGCTAAAAACTGGTATGATTCAGGAGTATATACAATTTACTCAGCTGCAGGCGGTTCAGGAAACGGAACAATTGCTCAAGCTAAAGAATATCGAGTACAAGGTAAAAATGTATGGGCTATTGGTGTAGACTCAGACCAACACGCAGAAGGTATTTATGATGGTGACAAATCTGCTGTTTTAACTTCAATGTTAAAAAGAGTTGAAACATCAACAATTATGGCTCTTACTGATGTGAAAAACGGTACATTTGAAGGTGGTGTAATTGAGCTCGATATGGCAAAAGATGGTGTAGGTTATGCTACAACAAATACTGTATTAACTGATGATATTATTGATGAAGTTGAAGCTATTAAAGCTGATATTATTTCAGGTGATATTATGGTTTACAAAACCTATAAAGATTCTTTGGCTGCAGGGCTTGTTCCTACAGGTTTAGCTGCAATTGATGACTAAGATAATTACTAGTTACTAGTTACGAATTAGTAAACTCGTTTAGCATAGCTAAACGAGATAGTAAAATTACCCTAGGATGGGTGATTTTACGAACGTTAGGGATTGTAAGGGGTCGATGGTAAAACATCCGTGTTTTACCATCTCTTCGAGTTTTCGACTTTGTCGAAAACATCGTGACTTTAGTTCGGCTTCCATGCCGAACGATAGAATAAACATTTAATCCTGAAAAGCCCGACCCCGCTGTGCGGGGGAACGCCCTTTTAAAATTTGGACTTTACTACATGAATGAAAATATTATAGAAATGGTTGGAATTACCAAAACCTTTCCCGGCG
>CAYJJW010000301.1:0-1304 GCA_964370555.1 uncultured Treponemataceae bacterium
CTATATGCACCTTACATCCGGCTTTTTTTGCAATGGCAATATTTCTCTCTGTTGCTAAATCTTCTGCTAAGGCAAGGTAGTCATTTGCCGTTTGTAAATACTCATCAACTTTTTTATCAATTCCACTTGTAGTTGCCCACTCATTTGCAGGATAGCCTTTTAAAAGTTCTAGCGCTTTTGAGCGAAAAACCTTTGCATTTTCTGTTAGTGTAGCATCTTCACTATGGCAGCTTACTACAATATCATTGTTAGAGGCCTTTTGCATAGCTTCAATCATTACAGAAGCAGATGCTACATCTTTTCCATCTTCTGTAATTAATGGAAAACCTTGTAAACTATCTAAATGACTCGTGTCCGTTCCTTCAAAATTTTTTGTAAGACTCAAAGATTGAATAAGCTCTGCCTTTTCAAATGCATTTACCTTTTCTTGAAGCTCTTTTGCAACAAGCGAATCCGACATTACAGGATTTGTATTTGGCATCGCAACAAGTGTTCCAAAGCCACCTGCAACAGAAGCTTGTAAAAAACTTTCAATGGTTTCTTTTGCTTCTTGCCCAGGATTTCGCATATGCACATGTAAATCAATAAAAGAGGGCATCACTACCTTTCCATCAACATCAATTTTTTCAATGCTATTGTCACTTAAAAAAGATGAAACGTCACCGGTAAGAACTTCTTGAATACAACCATCTTCTATTAAAAGAGCACCTTTTGTATCCATGTTAGCATCTACTAAGCGAGCATTAAAAAAAAGCGTTTTCATTAAAAAGCATCCCCTGAAGCAGCAGAATATTGTTGATCGCAATACTCACAAGAATACTTTGACTTCTTTTTGTCAGTAAGCTTAAATATTTGCGGAACATAACTTTCGGTACTGGTTATACAACGAGGATTTTTACACTTGATAACATTTTCAACTCTATCCGGAAGTTTAAGCGTAATTTTTTTTGAGATTTTTTCATCTTTAATAACATTCACCGTGATATTAGGATCAATAAAGCCCAACACAGAGTAATCAATATTAATAATATTATCAATTTTTATAATATCTTTTTTTTCGTGGGTTTTTGATGTTACATTCAAAATAAGAGCAACAGAATAAGGCGCTTTATCTAAGCCAAGCCAAGAAAAAATCTTGTGCCCTGTTCCTGCCTTAATATGGTCAATTACTAAACCATCTTTAATTGTATCTACGTTTAACATACTATCTATACTCCCTTTTTAGATTGCACCTGTAAGTTTTGCTAACAGTGCCATTCTGGCATACATACCATACTTCACTTGTGGGAAGTATGCAGCTCTTG
>CAYJJW010000302.1:0-1293 GCA_964370555.1 uncultured Treponemataceae bacterium
GGAAAAATTGGAGTATACTATGAAAGTAAGAACAAGTGTAAAGCCTATTTGTGATAAGTGTAAGGTAATCAAACGATTCGGTATTGTGCGAATTATTTGTTCTAATCCTAAACATAAGCAGCGACAAGGCTAAGGAGAAATAAATGGCTCGAATTGCGGGAGTTGACCTCCCTAATAAACACGTCAATATTGCATTGACATATATTTATGGTATTGGGCGTTCTTCAGCAGATGAAATCTGTGCAAAAGCTAAGATTGAACCTACACGTAACATGAATGATTTATCAACTGATGAAGTTGCTGAAATTAGAACACTCATTGATAATGAGTATAAAGTGGAAGGACGACTTAGAACAGAAATTGGTCTAAACATTAAACGTCTTATGGATATTGGTTGTTACCGAGGTTTACGACACAGAAAAGGTCTTCCGGTACGTGGACAACGTACTAAGACAAATGCTCGTACTCGCAAAGGTAAGAAAAAGACCGTAGCCGGTAAGAAGAAATAAGCTGGAGGCATAATTAATGGCAACCGTTAAAAAAAGAAAAGAGAAACGAAGCGTTTATGAAGGTAATGTTTACATTCAAGCTACGTTTAATAATACTATTATAACTATTACCGATCTTAAAGGAAATGCACTTTCATGGGCATCTTCTGGAGGTCTTGGCTTTAGAGGCGCCAAAAAATCTACTCCTTTCGCAGCACAATCTGTAGCAGAAACAGCTGTTCAAAAAGCAGTTAGCTATGGTTTGAGAGAAGTACACGTATTTGTAAAAGGACCCGGAGTTGGGCGCGAATCAGCTGTACGTTCTTTAGGAGCGATGGGTTTAAAGATAAAATCAATTAGTGATGTGACACCTATTCCACACAATGGATGTCGCCCACGTAAAACACGTCGTATGTAGGAAGGTGAAAATGGCCCGAAAAAACTTAATGCAGGGTTTTAAAACGCCCAAGGGAATTATGTTTGAATACCTTGAATCAAATCCACATTATGGAAAGTTTATAGCTTATCCATTTGAAACTGGGTTTGGTACAACAGTTGGTAATACACTACGACGTGTATTGCTTTCAAGTATACAAGGTTATGCAATTACCTCTGTTCGAATTACATCGTATGATGCAGATGGTGTTCCACATGTTATTTCGAGTGAATTCGAAAACATTCCTAATGTTGTTGATGATGCTCTTCAGATATTGAACACCTTAAAGCAAATTAGAGTAAAGCTAGCTGAAGATGTAGAACAAGAAACATTTATGTTCGAGTTTTCAGGTCCGGGTAAAGTAACCAG
>CAYJJW010000303.1:0-1291 GCA_964370555.1 uncultured Treponemataceae bacterium
CAAATTCAAACACAAGATGACAAACTACAACATCAAATGATTCATTTTCAAATTGTTGCAATGCCGTTAAATCCCCATTTATTTGATTAAATGGATTTTTGCCCTTGCATGCATCAATCATAGTTTTATCTATTTCAATAGCAGTTACATCATTATTTTTTGCAAGAAAGTTTGATGTAAAGCCAAAACCGCTTCCAAAGTCTAGCACCTTTTTTTCTTTTATGGTTTCTAATTGTCTCCACACTGTTTTATAAAAAACCTGACCAAGTGGCGAAACAGTGTAATCGTAATATAATTTCATGTCGTTTGTCATTTTTTACTCCTTAAAACAAGCTTAGCTGCTCTTTATCTTCAAAAGTCCATACATAATTAAACACTTCTTTTTCCCCATACAAGATATTGTTTTCTGCGCAAAATGTTTTTATCATTTTACTGAGCTTCGCACTTTTGGGGCTTCGTATTCCATAGCTTTTCCCATATTTTCTAATATATTCTTTTCTTGCTTGCGGAAAATGCTCTTCGAGTTTTTTGTAATAATATTCGCGGTTACCATATCGTAAAGTCATGCCAATTCCAAAGGTTAAAATCCCCTTTACACCGGCTTCTTTACAATAATTTAGAAGTCCTAGAATATTTTCTTCAGTATCATTAATAAGTGGCAGAATGGGAGTGAGCCAAACTATGGTTGGAATCCCCACTTTTTGCATTTCTTTTAATACTTCGAAACGTCTTTTTGTCGTTGCAACATTTGGCTCAAGAATTTTGCATAATTCTTCATCGAATGTTGTCAGAGTCATTTGCACAACGCATTTAGCTTTTGTGTTAATCCTAACAAGTAGGTCAATATCCCGCAAAATAAGGTCCGACTTTGTTAAAAGCGCAACACCAAAGCCTTGTTTTTCAATTACCTCTAGGCACTTTTTTGTTTGTTCGAATTCTTTTTCTAATGGTATATAGGGATCAGTCATTGAGCCTGTTACAATCATACAGCGCTTTGGCTTTTTGACAAGCTCTTTTTCTAATAGTTCAACGGCATTTATCTTTACTTCAATATCTTCGAACGTGTAGGTTTTGCCATAGACTTCGCTCCTAGAATCGCAATAAATGCACCCATGAGTACAGCCTCTGTAAATGTTCATATTATTTTTAGCCGATACTAGGCTCTTTGCAACAATTTCTTTAATGATGAAACTCCTAATTTTTAGACCTTTTCTAAGTATACCATATAAAACACGTACCTACAAATAACGGATTGGAATGGCATTAACATTTTCAGTTATGGGTAAATGAC
>CAYJJW010000304.1:0-1291 GCA_964370555.1 uncultured Treponemataceae bacterium
TCATATTGCACTATTCTCCATAATTGTTTTTCTAATTAAATTTAACGTTTATTCAAATCTGCCTTCATTAAATTTTCTAGTTTTTCCATTTGGTAATCTAAATCTTCACTATTTAATTTTGGAAAAATCCCATCGTCTGTTATATATGGCATTTTTTTTGCAACAATTTCCAATTGCTTCACTATTCGTTTTGGCGCAAAAAAATCAATATAAAAACCCGCTTCAATAACTTTTTCTCTCGTTTTTTCTGAAAGCTTGTTACACTTGTATTCTGTTAAGGCTTTAGCCATGGTAATATATGCATCAAGTTTTTCCTTGCGTAACTCCCATTTGCTATTAAAGTAATTTTGCATCCAAGCACCTACAACCCCACCTGTAAGAGCAAGCACTCCTCCTATACAAGTTGCAACCAAAGTCTCTCTCATCCCCTACCTCCTATATCTCAACCAATCGCCACGTTTTGGTAAATTTACCTTTTTAACAGTTTCCTTTTTCTCTCTTGCAAAAATAACAACAAGAACAATCATTGTAAATGCAACAAGTATTTCAAGCATAACAAATAATTTGGCTTGTAGTGTTAAAGGCACAATATCTCCCAAACCACCCGCTGCAAAAAGTGTTATGCTAAAATATAAAAAATCTATTGAACGCGTAAGAGAATCTGAACTAATGTTTGAAAAACTATTTGGATTTAGACCTTCAATTAAAGAATAAAGGCAAGCAAAAACAAATAAAATGGAGAGTAAATGAGGTATACAATAACGTACAATAGCATAGCGATTTTTTTTAATAAAATTAATTATATAAGAAAAGCAAGATGTTGCAATTTGAATACCATAAAAAATTATAGATGATAGCTTCAGTGTTTCACCTGGCAAGTTAGTATCAAATACACTAATTAACATACTAATAGGGAAATAATATGTAAAAATAGCACTATAAAACGATTTCCTTGTGACTAAGGAAATCGTCGCAAGAAGAAACCAAACAATAGAATTATAAAGAGAAATTTTAGAAATAACTTCTTGTAATAATTCTACTTCCAATCCCTACCCCTCTACAAGCTTCCTATACATTTCCATTAATTTCGCAACTATTTCAGCTTCGGTGTCTTTTGTAGAAAAACCGTAGGCTTTCATTACTTCTTTGTCGAGATTTTGGTGTGCTTTTAGTAAACCGGTTGTTTTCATAAGCGTTGGGTCGTACAAGTCTGCAAGGCTTGAGCTAACATGCCTGTTTCTCTCATCAAGAATTGCTTGTGCACACGTTTCAATTTTTTGTTTTTGCTCTT
>CAYJJW010000305.1:0-688 GCA_964370555.1 uncultured Treponemataceae bacterium
TATCCGCTACAAAAAAATTATTAACTTTATATAGTTCAGTATGTCTTGTAGTATGAACTCCTCTGCCCAATGCTTTAGAAATAGGTTTTGTTTCTATATTTAAATTTTTATTTAATTTATTTAATAAAGTACTTTTACCAGCACCTGTTTGACCTACTAAAAAAGCTATTTTGTTTTTCATAATACTTTTAATTGAAAATAAATTATTATTAGTTAACACTTTATAACCAATACTTTTATAGTATTTCATAGTGCTTCTTATTTCTTTTTTATTAGAAATCAAATCTAATTTAGTAAAAATTAATATAGGTTCTATTTTTTTAGACTCTAAAATAGTAATGATTCTATCTAATAAACTAAGTGATATATCAGGAGATTTAACACTAGTTATAACAAGGGCATGCTCAATATTAGCTACTGCTGGTCTTTCTGAAATACTACTACGCTCAAATATTTTAGTAATGATATTACCTTCAGTATCTATTTCAACATTATCGCCTACTAAAGGAGTTATTTTTTCATATCTAAATAACCCCCTAGGTGTACAAGTATATTCAACATCATCAGCATTAACTACATAAGAATTACTAATATTTTTTGTGATTATTCCTTGCTTTAACACAATCCTAACTCCGCACAATTATCAGTGTTTTCACCAGTTCCATCAGGATTTTGATCATCTACTGGT
>CAYJJW010000305.1:698-1290 GCA_964370555.1 uncultured Treponemataceae bacterium
ATCTTCATTATTAATAATCGTTATCCAAAAACTATCAGTTTCAATTGGGGTTCCTTCAGGATATCTTTGTCCTATTATCGCACCATTTTTCTTGCTTTCATCTTTTTCTTCATTAACTGTTAATGTTAAATTCCATTTATCAGCGAAATCTTCAACATCAGAAAGTTCATAATCTCCACTTGTAAAATCAGGATAAACATCCAGTTTAGGAATATACAATGTTATTATATCTCCTTCACTAAGTTCAGTATCAACTTCAACTGATTGATCAATTATTTCTCCTTCTTCATATTCATTTTCATCTTCTGGATCTAGATTTTTCTCTTCAATTAACACTTGTAGTCCTAAAGCTTCTAATGCTCCTTTTACTTCTGCAGAATCTCTTCCAGTATAGTCAGAAATTTTTAATGATATATCTCCAAGAGAAATATATATAATAACTTCATAACCTGTTTTTCTTTCACTGCCAGCAAGCGGACTAGTTTTTACAACTAAACCTTCCTCAACATCTTTACTAGTTATTTCTTTTACCTCAGTAGCAACTTTAAAGCCTTCTTTTTGAAGAGAACTTATCGCCTCTGTAGTAGACATT
>CAYJJW010000306.1:0-1261 GCA_964370555.1 uncultured Treponemataceae bacterium
GATGTTATTCTCCTTTTTTAATCCCCTGAAGCCTTTCGACTATCAGGGGTGTGTTGTGTTTAATAAGTTCCGTATTTTGCACAATGCGATCTATGTTCTTCTATTGTTAATGGATGATAAACTGCTTCAAATTCTAAACTGTTAGGGTAATAAACCCTATTGGATAAAGCATTTTCATATTCTTCTTGTGTTTTGTATCTGTCTTTATTCTCTTGCGTTGCGTTTGGGTTTGGTCTATAAAATGTTATTATTTTTCCATCGTTTGTAAAGTAGCAATCAACTATTGATCCATTAGATAACGCTTTAATTGGTTTTGCATCTTTTGGCAATTCGTCAAGTTTCCAAAATCCCATCGTTGCATCTCTTATTTCGTGGCTCATTTCGTACTTTCTAAATGCGTTCTTTTCTTGTGCGTTGCTGAAAGGTCTTTCCTCAACAAGAGTGTAAGTAAAACCAAGCGTTTTCGCAAATTGATTTAATTGCTTGATGCTTGAAAAATCTGCGAAATGAAATTGCCAGTCTCTATGCAATATTACCGCGCTTCTATGGTATTGTGCATCCGTTTTTTCTACTGTTGTGATATAATTATTCATTGTCTTGTTCTCCTTTTTATTTGGCTTGTTTGATTTGTTAAGTTTATTATAAGGCATTATATGTTGTTTGTCAATACCTTTTTGTTATTTTTTTAATCTTTTTTTCTCCCACCTTTTCGCCCAGGTGGGAAGGCTTGTTGTGTTTATGCTAAAAATCTTATGAAACAATAAAAATTCGCTTCTTTGTATTCAATTTCTTCTTCTTTGCTTAATTTGCTAGCGCAAGAAACTTCATCGATTTCAATCATGTAACCATCGTGTGATCCAGCGTTTATCAATCCCTCGTTGTATTCATATGGAATATTTCCTTCGCTTTCGCTTATTTTTGCGACCTCTCGCATTAAATCTTTGTAAGCGCCTTTTACAGTTTTTGCCTTGCTATATCCGTCTAAGTGTGTCCATCCGCATCCTTCTCTTGCTTCTGTAAATACCATATTGTAATCCCCTTTCAATACTGTTTTGTTATTTGTTAATGTCATTATATAATATAATCCCCTATATGTCAATACTAAATTGTTATCAATTTTAAGAAATGTTTAAGTTATAACATTATGATATATTTACCATGTTTTCAAGACGGTTTATTGTCTATTTTGTATAACTAATAGATATTAAAATATCGTATTGTTATTGTGTTTCTTCTATATAAATGTGATAACTTTTAGATA
>CAYJJW010000307.1:0-1252 GCA_964370555.1 uncultured Treponemataceae bacterium
ACACCATTGTAAAAAAAATGTCAAGCGGTTTTTAAATATTTCGTACTTTTTTTATCAAAAAGTGCATATTTATACGGATTATTCGCAAAAATTTTAAAAAAACTTATCCGTAAAGCTCTTTTAGCGTTGTATACTGCTCATATGTAAGATTCATCATATTCACCTTGCCTCCACCATTGGGTAAATCTACCGCAAACACAGGGGTTGAAAGGCCAGAAAGTTCTGTACACAGTTCTTTATACAACTCAATTGCATCATCAATAGGAAGCCTAAAATGAGATGTACCTGGAGCCATATCGCCCTGAAAAAGGTAGCCTGGCTTTATTCCGAGTATGATAAGTTCATTAAAAAGATCTTTTAGCACATCTACAGAATCGTTTACGCCCCGCAACAATACCGTTTGGCTTTGCATGGGTATTCCTGCGTTTATGAGCTTTTCAAGTGCATTTCTTGCCTCACTCGCATAGTTTTTGTGTATTTCTGCTATGTGGTTTATATGCGGAATAACCCAAAGTGGTTTATATTTTTGAAGCATTGTAACAAATTCATCGGTAATTCTGCTTGGAGCAAAAATGGGGGCACGTGTTGCAAGTCGAATTACTACATCATTTTTTATATTTCGTAAAGACGTTAAAAGATACTCCAATTTTTCATCACTTGCAGTAAGCGGGTCTCCACCTGTTACAAGCACTTCCTGTATGTTTTCATTTTTTGAAACGTAATCGCAAAGGGAGCCTATTTCCTCAATACTCGCAAACGGCAATTGAAGTGCATCGCTTTCTCTTCTAAAACAATACCTACAATGGGCAAAGCATGATCCCGTTGCTAAAAATAGGCATCGGTTTTTATATTGATGAACAAGGCGTTCATGTAACTGATTTTTTTCAACAATATAACTTTTTGCACCCAAAGGATCGCTTGTTTCGCTTTCTAATACAATCGATTCTTCAGGGTGTATGAGAATTTGTTTTTGTATGGACTCTAAAAAAGCCCCTTCCAGGCGCTTAAGAAGCGTTTCCCAGTAGGAGCTTATTTTTTCATTAAGCATGTATTAATTAAAATGAATGTTTATAGCTAAAGGCAACACGGTCAAAATACCATTCTCGCCCAACAGCTGTTAATTCCAAACGATCAATACTTTTATCCCACTCTTCAGTGTAACTTTGACGACTTGCAAAGCGGAACTGAACAGTAAGGGCATCTTTTTCTGTAAACTCAAATATAGCAATTGGAGCAACATAGATGGTCATAA
>CAYJJW010000308.1:0-1221 GCA_964370555.1 uncultured Treponemataceae bacterium
TATACTTCTCTTTTAAAGTGACGTAATATATAATTAATTTAGTTAGTAGTTATTATTATCTGTAAATAAAAATGATTGTTGTACTACAATTTCGCTGGTTATGTACTCAAAAAAACAAATAATATTCTATAATATGTTGAAGAAAATATTTTAGTATTACGCAAAACTATATAGAGTTTATTTTGTATAAATATTATTTTTAGTGTATAATAATTTTAATTTAAAGGAGTAATATACTATGAAGAACCAAAATACAACTGATATTATTGATAATTTGGCAACCATAAAAGAAAAATTAAAATGCTTAACGCTACCTTATGACCAATCATGCAACTCACAATACGAGAGCTATTTTAGTATATTTTCAGAAATTTATAGCAATCCAACTAATCCAAACAACAATTTTAGTTTAAATATGTTAAATTTAAAATTTTTTTCTGATTCATTACTCGACAAAATATTGTTAAGAAAATTAATCGACTTCCCTTTGAATTTCGGAGAAAAAACTATAGAAGATTTACAGAAAATAATAAATACATATCCCGATAATTTACCTGATGACATTTTAATAGACAAAGTATTGAATTCTAATTTTAATTTTTATTCTTTAGAAATTTTTCACAATTTATTTAGACATGTTTTTGAAAATTATAAAACCATAAATCCTAGAGGGGAACTAAATTTTGTGAATGTTAACTTTAATAATTTATTCGATAATAATATTGAATTATATGTTCCACATGGTAGCCTTCACTTTTGGTTTGCTTGCTTTTTTGAATATTTCCATCAATTTACTTATAATGGAGCTACCTATAATAATATAGTTGACATTGATATTAGAGTACTAAAAAAAGATATACATATGAGTGCTAAAATAACTGAAAAGCACTTAACTACATTTGAAAAAAGCAGAGCAACTATTAATTTAGAGGCAATTGAATACTTTTTTAAAACTTATTATGGAGTGAACAATTCTACTATAAAGTATGAAAAAAAAGAAAACTGTACTTTTTTAATTCCGTTACAACCAAAAATTTTGTTAAGAAAACTGTAAAATTATATTTTTTAACATTATATCTATTAATTGAGTTATATCAATCGTCTTAAGTTAGAGTTGTAGATAACTACGTCACTTGCTCCAATGACGAATCTGTTCGGAAAATTCCGAACATTTAGATATAAATCAATCGTAAGATTGGTTTTTTTGTGTTTTCATGAAGA
>CAYJJW010000309.1:0-1220 GCA_964370555.1 uncultured Treponemataceae bacterium
ACAGCCCTTGCACTTATTTTTACAGAAGAAATACTTATTTTTGCAGGAAGTCAAGCAGACACCCATGCAGAATCCGTTGGCTATTTTAGAATAATTATTTCAGGGCTATTGTTTCAAGCGCTTACTATGGGAATAAATGCAGCTCAACGTGGGGTTGGCAAAACAAAGATAAGCATGAGGGCAAATGTAAGCATGAGCCTTGTAAATGTCGTTTTTAACTATCTTTTAATTGGTGGAAACTTTGGCTTTCCTGCCCTTGGTGTTAGAGGGGCTGCCATTGCTACACTACTCGGTTTTTTTACAGGCTTTGTAGTTTCGCTTGTTTCAGTTTTACGAAAAAATGAATATTTATATTTACTCTATAAAACTAACACTCTAAAGTTTAAAAATACCATTTTTAGAAGTCTTTTTAAAGTTGGAAGCGGTACCTTTATTGAGCAAGTGTTTTTAAGAATTGGATTTTTACTCTATGCACTTGTTGTTGCAAACCTTGGCACTGTTGCCTTTGCTGCCCACCAAATTGGTATGACTATAATTACTATTTCTTTTTCAATTGGAGATGGGTTATCAGTTGCAAGCATTTCACTTGTTGGGCAAAGTTTAGGGCAAAAAAGAAACGACCTAGCACGCGTATACGGGGCCTTTTGCCAACAATTGGGCTTTTTGTTTTCACTTATTATAGCAATTGTATACATCATTTTTGGTCAGCACATTTACTCACTTTTTGCAACCGACACGGCAATTCTTGAGTACGGTAGCATAATTATGAGGCTTGTTGCCTTTATTGTAATGCTTCAAATTGCCCAATTAATTTTTGGTGGTTGCTTGCGTGGTGCAGGAGATACAAAATATACTGCCTTTGTTTCTTTAGTAAGCGTTGCCTTTGTTCGCCCTTTTTCTGGCTGGCTTTTTGTATACCCATTACAAATGGGCTTAATTGGTGCTTGGATAAGTTTATTATTAGACCAAATAATGCGATTTTTACTTACACGCCATAGATTTAAAAGTGGAAAGTGGCAGAAAATAGATATTTAATTACAAGTTACGAATGCCTAATTACAAATTATTTTACCTCATTCCCACCGCATTGACAGACCCTCAAAAAAAAGTTAGACTTAACTTATCAATGCAAATAAATTGGAGAAAAAATGAAAAAAATACTTACCCTTACCCTACTACTTTTTGTAGGCACACTCTTTGCAGGCGGAAGCCAAGAACCA
>CAYJJW010000310.1:0-1205 GCA_964370555.1 uncultured Treponemataceae bacterium
GTTTAGAGTTGATAGGTGAGAGTTTCCCCTCTCCACTTTCAACTTTCCACTCTTATAATTCCTGTTAATAATAATTGCATTAAAGATTTTTTCTTTTCTTTTTCTGCATCCAAGTCTTTTTTTAATAATTCTATTTCTTTATCTACTGTAGATAAAATCTCAGCAATGGCATTTTGCTCTGGTAGAGAGGGAAGTAAAATTGGAATCGCAGAGTACTTTGAAATCCAATGTCTCTCGTGTCCACCTACAGGGTAATTTATTTGTTGCATAGCTTCAAAGACTATTTTTATATTAAACCTATCCTTACATTTTAATATTTTCATTGCAGAAGATTTTGCTTTAAAAGGAAAATCAACATATTTATTAGCAGTTGTAAAGTCGTCGAATATTACAACTGGAACATCTTCAAAAACTCCCTCTTTTTCATTCGTATAGCCAAGTATAAAAGTTTTTCCTGCTGTAAGAACAGGAATTTTATAAGAATTGTCATACAGTGTGCTAGATACAAGATATTTCGTTGGTTGAATGTATTCAAAAATTGTACCCAATTCTACCTTTTTCCATTCACCGCTAAATCCTGCAAGTCTTTTTTTACGTGTAAGTAAATTTTGTATAAGATATTTTTTTTGCTTTTCTTTTTCTTCTATTCGTTTTTCTTTTAGCTCAATAATTGTGTCTTGAGTAGAGAGAATATCTGCAATTTTTTTCCTTTCTGGAGGTGTTGGCAACGGTAGTTTAAAATTTAAAAACTGTGATAAATGAACTCTTTGTTTTTCCAATAAAGAACCAGTTGATACTTGACAATAGTACTGCTTCATAATATGAGATACAAGGTAATTGTCCATAAACTCCAAATCATCTTTAAGTACGGTTGTAAAAATATCATAATATCCTGAAACAGAAACATCGCTATTACCTTTATGCCGGGATACTGCACCTAAACGAATATTCATTGGGTTATAAGCAAAGTAATTAGGTGGTAAGACTTTATAGGAATCTTGTTTTTTTACTAAGTGACTCCTTTCATATCTTTCTGTTTTTTTAGTAACACCATTTTCAAGTGTTAAACTGTATAAAGGGTAAGTACTTATATCAGAAGTATAATTAATATGCTCTTTGAATAAATCACTAAAAAGTGTATCCTTCCACACACAAGGCACAATGCCAATTTTAGTTCTCTTATAGCCGTCAGGCAATTGAGAATT
>CAYJJW010000311.1:0-1178 GCA_964370555.1 uncultured Treponemataceae bacterium
GTAATTATGCTTTCTACAAATACCCTTTCGAGCATAACAAAAAGCTTACAAGTATCTGAAAACTCACAGAGTTTTCTTTTAAACAATAATGGCATAATTATTACACATAAGAATGCAGACATTGTAGGAATGCAGTTAAGAGACCTTGGCGATATTAGCGAGTATGAAGAAAATCTAATGTCAGGTGTAAAACACATACAGTATTTTGAAGATTCATATATTTGCACGTCTCCAATTGAAGGAACACCATGGATAATCATGTTTAGCGGTCCACTTTCAGATTTATATAAAGACTTGCAAGCACTAATTATACAATCTGTAATTGTTGCAATTGTATTAATAGCCTTAAGTTGTTATATTATCGTTGTATTTAGTAAAAAAATTAGTAAGCCATTTACAAGCCTTGCAAATGAATTTTCAAAAATTTCAAATGGCGATTTTACCGGTAAGTCACCTACATTTGATACAGCAGAGGCACAAGTAATTGCAGATGGACTTAATAACATGAGAAACAGAATGTCAAGTCTCGTAAAATCACTTTTTTATTCAACTGAAAAAATAACCGATATGAATGTAAAGCTCGTAGGCTCAAGTAAAAACTCTTTAGAAAGCGTTCAAAAAGTAGGAGATTCTGCAACAAACATTTCCAACGACATTTCTAAAGTAATGCATGATACAAGCGGGGCAGTAGAAGAAATAGAAAACTCCATTGAAAAACTAACTACCCAAATAGCAAAGCAAGGGGCCTACATAGAAGATTCTTCAAGTGCAATTAAAGAAATGAGCGAAAACATCAATTCTATTGACAGAAGCACTATTTCTATGAGCGAACTTGTAAGCCAACTAGTAAAAAATGTTGAAGAAGAACATGGCTATATAGAAGAGACAGGTGCAAAATTACAAGATGTAAGCCGAGGTTCTATTTCTTTAATAGAAATAAATGAACTTATAGCGAGTGTTGCAGACCAAACTAATCTATTAGCGATGAATGCAGCTATTGAAGCTGCTCATGCAGGAGAAGCAGGCAAAGGTTTTGCCGTTGTTTCAGATGAAATTAGAAAACTTGCAGAAACTACATCTAATCAATCAAAAAATGCAAGCAATGTAATTGCTTCAATAAAAAATCATATAGAAGAAATTGTTATCTTTTCAGATAAATTAACCAATGCAGCAAATCT
>CAYJJW010000312.1:0-1168 GCA_964370555.1 uncultured Treponemataceae bacterium
CAATACTATGACCCAAGGCTACGGTAACACCCATAGTAAGCCCTGTAACAATAACCGTTATGGTATGCATAACTTGGCTACCCGTTGCAACGGCAGACACACTTGAAACTGTTCCAAAGTGGCCTACAACCATAAGGTCTACTGCCCCATATAATGCTTGTAAAATAAGGGATAACATAAGTGGAATAACAAATTTAACTAATGCTGGTGTTATTGGCCCCGATAAAAATGGATTCGTTTTAATATTTTTCTCCTTACTTTACGTATGCACAAAAAAAACAGTTTCCAAGGAGTGCCTTGAAAACTGTTTATCCTAGTCGTAATGTATCATTAATGTAAGAAGTTGTCAATTGCTATTATCACTGAAATTCATTCTTTAACAATTTTCTGCATTGTGAAGAGCAAAACTTTTATGATAATAAAATCGGTTTTTACTATTCTAATAAGCGGCGAGACACATAGGTCTCACCTTAGTAATTATAAACCTATTCTCCGATTCTTACTCGTTCCCAAATAGCGTCGTATTTTGCAATGTCTTCTCCAACATCACCTGGTACTTGGTATGCAGAAATATCGTCAATTTCATACATTGGAGTAAGTGTTGTGTATTGTGCTGCTTCTTTATTGATAACTGCAGGGAAGCGTAGGTCATCTAAGAAAAGAGCATATACTTCAGGGCGATGAATAAAGTTAATAAACTCTAATGCTAGGTCGTAGTTTTTTGAACCCTTTAAGATACACATTGAGTCAACATATAGCGGAACGCCTTCTGCAGGAATAAAGTAATCTACTGTGTCCCAGTTTTCCTCTTCAATTTCGCCAAAGATGTTTTCAGCATATCCGTGGCTTACCCAAAAGTCGCCAGCTGCAAATGATTTTCCAAAACCTTCTGCGTCAAATTTCACAAGGTTTGGTGCCCATTGGTTTTTAAGAACTTCTTCTGCTTCTGCAAGTTCTGCCTCATCGGTTGTGTTTACAGAGTAGCCAAGGTAGAGGAGGGCTCCACTCATAACTTCTCTCATGTCATCGAGCATAGACATTCTGTCTTTTAAGTCTTCACGTGCAAAAATATCCCAGCTTCTGTCGTAACCTGATAGTTTTTCTTTATTTACGGCAATACCTGAAATAGTTGTTCCGTAAGGAACAGCATAGTTCATGTTAGAGTCAT
>CAYJJW010000313.1:0-1149 GCA_964370555.1 uncultured Treponemataceae bacterium
TGGCAAACTTTGCAGACGGTACCGTATACATCGAAAAGTACCTTGTAGACCCATGTCACGTTGAACTTCAAGTTATCGGAAACGGTAAGGGAAAAGTAGCAATTCTCGGTGAAAGAGACTGTTCAGTTCAAAGAAATCATCAAAAATTACTTGAAGAAAGCCCTTCTCCTGTTGTTACCGATGAAATGAGACAAAGAATGCATGAAGGTGCAACAAATCTTTTTGCTAACCTTAAATATAGAGGGGCTGGCACCATTGAGTTCTTAGTTTCAAACGGCGAGTTTTACTTTATGGAAGTAAACGCACGCATTCAAGTAGAACACCCTGTATCTGAACTTGTAACTGGAACAGACCTTATTCGTGAGCAAATTGCCGTTTGTGTAGGCGAAAACATGAAAATACCTGCAGGTAGTATGCCGCTAAACGGACACGCAATTGAAGCTCGTATTAACGCAAGAGCACCCGGAACAGTAAACTTTTTACACGTACCAGGCGGCCCCGGCATTCGATGGGACAGCTTTTTGTATCAAGGATACAAGGTTCTTCCACACTACGACTCAATGCTAGCAAAACTTATTGTTCACGATAAAGACAGAGAAAGTGCCATTAAACGCTTAATTGGCGCATTACAAGAGCTTAAAGTAGATGGTGTTCCAACAAACATCGAAGAACAAATCGAAATTTTAAGCACAAAACAATTCCAATCAGGAAAGTTCGGTACAGGATTGTACGCAGAACTTTATCCAAACAATTAAAGGACGGAGGGAAACATGGACTGTCCAAAATGTAAAGAACAAATAGCAGACGAAATATTTGTTGAAAACCTTATGAGCTGTATAAAATGCGGTCATCACATCCGAATGGATGCAAGAGAGCGCATTACATATCTTGCAGATGAAGGTACTTTCGTTGAGCTTTATGAATCAATAAAAACAGTAAACCCTATCGATATGGAAGGGTACGAAGACAAAATATCTGCTGCCACAAAAAAAACCTCTCTTAACGAAGCAGTTATTACTGGTGAATGTAAAATTAAAAATCGAAAAGCCCTTTTAGGTATAATGTCATTCCACTTTCTAGGCGGATCTATGGGTTCTGTAGTAGGTGAAAAACTTACTCGCCTTATGTTAAAAGGTGCAAAAGAAAGAA
>CAYJJW010000314.1:0-1124 GCA_964370555.1 uncultured Treponemataceae bacterium
CAAAAAAATTAACTGTTGAAGTAGACAAAATCTCTTCTACAGCTAAAGAAAAAATCGAAAAAGCCGGTGGAACGGTTACCGTTTCTGGTGAATAGGAAGTAGGGAAAAAAGATGGCAAACAATCCTATTGTAAATATGTTTAGGGTAAAGGAACTCCGCGAAAGACTGCTTTTTACTATTGGAGTGTTAGCAGTATTTCGTTTAGGTAGTATTCTTACCATTCCGGGTATTAGTCCTCAAGCATTAACTTCATACTTTTCATCACTTGGGCAAGGTAATGCCTTTGTTGATTATATGGACTTTTTCGCCGGTGGTGCATTTTCTAACTTTTCTGTGTTTATGCTTGGTGTTATGCCATACATTTCATCACAGATTATCATGAACTTAGCACTTATCATTTTTCCGTCGCTAAAGCGTATTTCGCAGGAAGAAGGCGGACAGCGCAAGGTGCAATCTTGGACAAGAATAGCAACAGTTTTTGTTGCAATGATTCAAGGTTATGCTGGAACTGTTCTTGCTTATAGCATTCCGGGTGCAGTTGTTATGGAAAGTCAACTTGGCTTTACATTGCTATTTATGCTAACAATGACAACTGGAACAATGATTGCGATTTGGCTTGGTGAGCAAATTACTGCTCGCGGAATTGGGAATGGTATATCAATGATCATTTTTGCTGGTATCGTAGCACGATTACCTGCAGCTGTATATGAACTCTATCGAATGGTTAGAGAACAAGGTGCACAAATGCTCGTGATTACTGTTGTTGTTGCCATCATGTTTTTCGTTATAATCTGTCTTGTTGTATATGAACAACAAGGTCAGAGAAAAATTCCTATACATTACGCCAAGCGAGTTGTTGGTCGAAAAATGTATGGTGGTCAAAACACCTATATCCCGTTTAAGCTTAATCCATCAGGAGTTATTCCTGTAATTTTTGCATCATCATTTTTGACCTTTCCTTTGCAAATTGCAACAAGTTTAGGTCCGAATGTGCGCTGGTTAAATAGACTAGCAGCGGTACTCACTCCTACAGGGTGGGTTTATAATATAGCGTTAGTACTTCTTATTGTATTTTTTGCTTATTTCTATACTCAGGTAACCTTGAACCCCACAGAAATGGCAAA
>CAYJJW010000315.1:0-1124 GCA_964370555.1 uncultured Treponemataceae bacterium
TGATAATAACGGATACTCTAAAGTAGTGTGGGCTGATACCGGTAATGATGCATATTTTTCAGGTGGTGCCGTTGGTGCATTAATTGAACTTCGTGATGTTGATGTTCGCCAAGAAATGCAAAGCTTAAATACTATGACTATGGAATTTACCGATATGGTAAACGATATACATAGAAATGCTGTTGGGATGAATAATACAACTGGTCTTGATTTCTTTGTTGAAGAACCCTTTGTAAACAACGTTTTAGGAAACTATGATCGCAATGGTGATGGTGTAGAAGACTCTACATATGTATTTAGAATGACCGGTTCAAATACACTTGAAGCACAAGAGCAAACAGGACTCCAAGGTATTATGACTTTTTCAGGCCCTACAGGTGATATAGAAGTTCCCTACAGTCCAACTGATACTGTTGAAACAATAGTTAATCGTATAAATGATTCACAGGCTGAAGTTAAAGCATCTTTAGACAGAAATAATAATTTGGTATTAAAAGCTACAACGGCTGCTTCAATCGATAATCCTGATTTTGTTATTCGTCATGTTGAAGACTCAGGGCAGTTTTTGGTTGGTTATGCAGGAATATTACAAGGTAGTGGTGAAGCCAATGCGTATGACTTTAATACTGCAAATGCCGTACAAACTCTTGCGGGTTTTGGTGAAGGTGGAGACGCTAGTGCTCAATATGCAGTATCTCCTGTATTAAATCCATCAGGATATGTGAGTATTAATCAAGCTATAAAAAGTGATGTTATGTCTGTTGCAGCAAGTAAACCTACTGCAAATGGCTTATTTGAAGCAGGAGATGGTTCTGCAGCATTGGAAATTGCAGCATTACGAAACTCTGGTGTGATGATAGGGGATGCAAAAACGTTTGATGATTATTTTGCCCAAAGTGTAACAAATGTTGGTTTAAAAGGTGAACAAGCAGAAATAAACATGTTTAGTCAAAATGCAATAATGACAGATTTAAGAAACTTGAGAGATTCTATTTCTGGTGTAAATATAGATGAAGAGCTTGCAGATATTATGAAGTTTCAACATGGCTATAATGCAGCTGCTCGTTTTGTAACAGTAATTGATGAGATTTTAGATACTGTTATAAATAGACTTGGGGTTTAAT
>CAYJJW010000316.1:0-1105 GCA_964370555.1 uncultured Treponemataceae bacterium
GGCTTGTCAATATATCTTAGAATCTATAAAGAGCACTTACACCAAATGTGGCATCGGTAAAGAATCCTTTCAACGATTCCACATGAATATCGAGTAAAAAATCTTCCTCTAGTATAAAACCGACTCCAAAGCCTGCTAAAAAAGTGGTTGTAAAATGAAAGTCATATTCATTAAATGAAGTATTTATTCGTATTATCGAACTATCCCAGTTTAAACCATACGAAACGCCCCCTCTGTATTCAAACCAATTAGTAGGCTTTATTGAGATACCAATGTTTAAGCCTGCATAGGTATCATAGGAGTCAATGACTCTTTTATCATTTGGATTTTTTGGTTCTTCAGTGCCCTCAGTCAGTTCTTTTACGGTATCTTGTCGTCTTGCATAATCAAACCCTGCATATGGTTCTGCTAAAACAAGAATTGTATCTTTAAACCACGCAAGGGAAGCACCCCCATCTATTCCTATTGTATAATTCTTTCTGTCACTAAAAACAGTTTTAATATAATTACTTTGCGAAGAAGTACCAGACCCAACGACAGTCGAGTATTCTTCCACAGGGTTGTCAAGGCTACCAACATCGACACCAACATTAACACCCGTTCGCAGCGTCACAAGTGGTCCAAATGACACAGGAAACTCTATTTGAGGAAAGGCGAACAGTGTTACCGCATTTTTTGATTCTGTAACAGTAGTCGAGCCATCAGAATCCACATAAGAATCTGTAACATTTGTCGTTCTATCATAAATAAGGCCTACTGTAGAGTAAAAATTATACACTCCTGGAACTCTATAAGATATACCAAGTTCATATTCTTCCTTTGTAGCATTAGTTCCTGCAATAAGTGCAGCGTCTTCTATTGTTTTTGTTTCGTTTCCTGTTTTTGAAATTCTCGAATGAATACCAAAATCATTCCACCCAAATGCTGCGCGAACATTGAATGTTGAATCGTCTGTTCTGGTATTACTAGTATCGGTAGTAATATTTCCACTTGCCTGTTCATCTCTAAATGCATTTATCTGATAATCGGCAATAAAACCAACTGCCATATTTTCATTTATTGGCATTGCCCAAACACCTTGTAAATTAGGACTATACATAACCCC
>CAYJJW010000317.1:0-1097 GCA_964370555.1 uncultured Treponemataceae bacterium
TAAAAATACCGGTTTGATGATTTAAAATAGTAAAGTCAAACTGCTTTTTGCTATAGATAGCATGATAAATATTATCAGCTAATACCTTGTTGTTTTTTTCAATAAGTAAAGAATTCTTTCTAGGCAATAAAGGTGAAATAAGATTAAAACTGTCATTTAATGAATATAGAGGTAACTTATTTAATACCTTCAACAAATGCAATAGTTTGTCAAATGTTAATGAACTACTAAATTGTATATAATTTTTTGCAATAATTCGAATACTACTTCGCTTTGAGTTTTCTTTTAAATCTAACAAATCTAATACAATTTCTTTACTTGTTAGACGACCATTTATTTCTTTAAATATTGAGTTTATATTGTCTATATTAATGAAGTCAACTTCATTTGCATAAATTGTCCTATTGCTATGTATTGCACTTGCCATCATATTACTATCATGTGCTGTAATTTTAAAAGCCTCTGCGTAGTGGCTTGTTACTAACAAGCCAAACTTTCGTATGCACATTTCCTCTACTATTCTGTACCCTTGACCTGTAGTTATTGCAAAAATGTATTTATCACTCCAAACAAACATAATCGAGGATGCCATACGAGGTTTAAAAGTTACAATATCTTGCTTTTCATCCACAAAGTCTTTACAAAATTTTGAAAGCTTATTGTTATATCTAGTTTCACCATAAAAATAAAGTTTAATATTAAAACCATTGAAATCAAGCTCGGTTTTCAATAATTGAGCTTGATATTCTGTGGCATCCATTACCATATCTATCTCTTCTTCAATTTTTGGTAAGCTTAATACACGTTTTTTCGGATTTTTTGTAGTGTCTATTTTATTAACTTTATCAGTAAGCCGATCAATATCTATTAAAAAAATATTATGTGTTTTTGATCGCGAATTTTCGGCCATTTTTCCTCCTTGGCTTTTATCTACCATTTTGTTAACATCAACAAAATGGTAACTTTTCTACTTTTAATTAATTCCCAATAACACTTCTGTCGAAAATTTCGACAGAAGCACCTCCATCCAATCCTGTCTCACCATATTGCCAACATTGGCAATATGGTTATAATCCCAATTCCTCTAAGTACTTATT
>CAYJJW010000318.1:0-1091 GCA_964370555.1 uncultured Treponemataceae bacterium
TTAGATGGTTCGGAGATAAATACGATTCTGTAACCTTAAAACAAATAAAGCAAATACCGGCTATGGAAGGAGTTATAACAACTCTTTACCATACCGTTCCTGGAGAAGAGTGGGATTTAGAAGAAATTCGAGCAATGAAAAAGAATGTTGAAGCACACGGCTTAAAGGTATTGGGCATTGAAAGCGTTAACATTCATGATGACATAAAAACAGGAACAGGTAATAGAGATGTATACATAGAAAACTACATTAAAACACTTGAAAAGCTTGGGCAAGAAGGCATTGATCTTGTATGTTATAACTTTATGCCGGTATTTGACTGGACACGAAGCGATCTTGCTAAAATGCGTGAAGATGGATCAACCGTTCTTGCATATGATCAAGAAAAAATTGATGCAATAGATCCTAAAAACATGTTTGATAGAATTTCAGAAAACTCTAACGGTTTTGTAATGCCGGGATGGGAGCCTGAACGCTTAGAGCAAGTAGAAAAGTTATTTAAGATATACGAAACTGTTTCAGAAGAAAAACTCTTTGAAAACTTAGTATATTTTTTGGAAAAAATTATGCCTACTTGTGATAAGTATAATATCAACATGGGAATACATATTGATGATCCTGCATGGAGTGTTTTTGGTTTACCAAGAATTATTAACACAAAAGAAAGGCTTCAAAAACTTATGGATGCAGTTCCAAATAAACACAATGGTGTAACTCTTTGTACAGGTTCCCTTTCATCTAATCCTAAAAATGATATCCCTGATATTATAAGAAGTTTAGGGGATAGAATCCATTTTGCACATATTAGAAACACAAAGCATACAGCTCCTGGTGTTTTTGAAGAATCTGCACATTATTCAAATGATGGCAGTTTAGATATGTATGAAATTGTAAAAGCTTTTTACGATATAGGATTTAATGGTCCATTTAGACCAGATCACGGAAGAGCAATTTGGGATGAAGTATCAATGCCGGGATACGGGCTATATGATAGAGCACTTGGAGCTCAGTATATTTTAGGACTCCAAGAGGCTATAGAAAAGGCAAACAAATAAAGAAATAAATAAGGATACGTAATGAAACTTTCTATT
>CAYJJW010000319.1:0-1081 GCA_964370555.1 uncultured Treponemataceae bacterium
CCATCACGCATAACCGTAATTTCATCAGAAATCCGCAATATTTCATCCATTTTATGAGAAATATATATCATCCCAACACCACGGTCTCTTAGTTTATTAATAATTCTAAATAAATGTTCAACTTCAAGTTCTGAAAGAGAACTGGTTGGTTCATCAAACACAAGAATTTTTGCATTGTATGAAACAGCCTTTGCAATTTCAATCATTTGTCTTTGAGAAACAGACATATCTTGCAATAATGCATGAGGATCAACGTCTACTTCTAAATCTTTGAATAATTCAATTGTTTTTGTATACATTACTTGTTGCGAAACAACGCCAAACTTAGTTGGATAACGGCCTAACCAAAGATTATCCATAACGTCTCGTTTTGTTACTTGATTAAGTTCTTGATGAACCATCGCAACACCATTTTCCAGCGCTTGCTTTGAATCTTTAAAATTTACTTTTTTACCTTCAATACAAATATCACCACTATCTTCAAGATACATTCCAAATAGACATTTCATCAAGGTAGACTTTCCTGCACCATTTTCTCCCATAAGAGCATGAACGGTACCTCTTTTTAGTGTTAATTGTACATTGTTTAATGCCTTTACACCCGGAAACGACTTAGATATTCCTGTCATTTGCAATAAAGGGGCATCTTGAACGTTCGAAGCTTTGTTTTCACTCATCTCTTTACCCCGCATAAAAAATAAACGTAAGGCCGTTTTCAAGCCTTACGTTGTAATTTAGATAATCAAACCTTATCCAATTAATTAAAATGAAGCAGGATATGCTACATATGGCATCATTAATTCTTTAAGCCCTGGTTCAAATTCAAATCCTGATTCTGCAACAGGATCTTTTCCTTCTTCAACAGCTTTTGCAACTGCAACGATCATTTCTGCCATTAAGTCAGCTGATTGTTGTGCTGAACCTAACATAGCTTTAGAATCGATATAACCTGTAGCTTCAGGAGTTTTATCAACACCAACAACTGGAATAAACTTGTCATCATATGAACCACTTACGTTCCAACCATTAGCTTGAAGAGCTTTCATTGCACCAATTGCGATACCATCATTGTTACCAAAAA
>CAYJJW010000320.1:0-1070 GCA_964370555.1 uncultured Treponemataceae bacterium
GACTTTGGGCTCGACATTATGTGAAACGTAAATCCTGCAATAAATAGCAGTGTTCCCATAGTTATTCCAAAAGTGGTATAGTGTGCAGCATGCATTGCCAAAAATCCGCTGAGAAATACAACACTACCGATAATTTTCATTAAAATGGTCTTTGATTTATTCATTATAGTACTCCTGATGTGACACAGTTGCTGCTTTACTGGTATAAATTGCGCTCAAAGAGACTGTATTCTTCATATGCAATACACATAAGGTCTTCTATATCAATACTGGCTCCTTGCGCAATAACAAACTGAAGCTCATACAGTGCAGTCGCTGCAAGTGTTCGATAGACTTCAGCTAAAACTTCTCCATTGCTGTTGACTACATATGAGCCACCTTCGATATCGAAGTAGTATCCTTTATCATTTTTCTGTTCATCAATAAAAAAGAGCATATTATAATATGGGTTATCTTCTATCGCATCTACAATCTTTTCGCTATACCCAAGAATTTTCTCGTTCATGTCATACGATACGTATGAAAAGCCATGCGTATTTTCATAAACACTATCTTGATCGGTACGAATGTGTAAAATATTTTCATCGTTTGATGAAAGCGTAAAGGTCGGCTTAAGCACTCCTTCTTCACTAAGCGTTGCCACATATTCGCCGTCCGCTTCAATGTATGCTTTCATAAGCGTATGGTCAAAATCGCCTTTGAACACTAGAGTTTGCGCATTTTCTATTCTATGCTCCACTTCGTTAAGGGGGATATCTGTCTTTGCGCTTATGCGATAAAACCAAAATGACAATGAAGAGACTTGCGTGTATAATAGCCAACCAAAAACAACTATAATAAGCGGTATAGTGGTCAGTTTGTTTAACTTCGATTTTTTTGCTCGCCTCGTTTCATTTTCTACGTCATGCTCTTGTTTGCGGTCTTCAATCTTCATTGTATTACTCCTATTTTGTTTTAACACTGCTGCAAAAAGCCGCTTGTAGCAGTGTTTTAATTTTTATACTTTAATCTCTTTTAATAATCTGAATATACAATAGCTTCTGTTTCATAAACATTATTATAAATATCAG
>CAYJJW010000321.1:0-1059 GCA_964370555.1 uncultured Treponemataceae bacterium
CGAATGAAGCGTAAGCGAAACCCCGAAAAGCGCGGTCGCACGAAGTGCGATGCGCTCAAAAGAATACACTACAAGCTTAAGAGTGCTGTTTGGTATTCTACAGGAAGTGTATTAATTGCTCTTACTCTTTCATCATCATAGTTTGAAAGCATTACATCAACAAAGGACGCAGTTGACATTTTTTCGATTACTTCAAAAGATATTTGGCCTGAAATTGCAAGCCCCATCCCTGTTCCGCTTAGAACGTACACCATAGGGTTTTCAAGCGCAATCAATTCTCCCCCTACATTTAATTCATATAAATCCCATCTATCTTCTTCGTACATTACACCTGCTTGTTCCATAATTACATACGAATAGTTTTTTTCACCATTAATCATAAATGTATTAATTGAAAAATTATACGTATAGTCTTGTGCAGTAATATTGTACATGAGAGATGTATTTTCCCCTGTTGCAGAATGTATAACACCCCATCTATCACCCATGTTTGTTGAGCCTTCTGCAAGAGTTGTCATTACCATTTCTGGAGTTGTTTGGCAAGATGTTGTAAGTAGTACTACAAAAAATACTGCTACTAAAATTTTTTTCATTGTTTTTCCTTCGTTATTGATTTTCACCTATGATGAATGTATATAATCTTAGTGCATTTTCTCTCTTTGGTCAATTGACAGCACATCATTCCTATGTTACCATATTATTATAAGAATTTAACGGAGGCTTTTATGCAAAACTATTCAGGTGAAGAAAATCTACAATATCATATACAATTACGCCCTGGCGATGTTGGTGAATACGTTATTTTACCGGGCGACCCAAAAAGGTGCGAAAAAATAGCCTCTTATTTTGATGATGCAAAACTTGTTGCAGACTCTCGTGAGTACGTAACATACACAGGAACCTTAGAAGGCGTTAAGGTTTCTGTTACTTCTACAGGAATTGGAGGGCCTTCTGCATCTATTGCCATGGAAGAATTGGTAAAGTGTGGGGCAAAAACATTTATACGCGTTGGAACCTGTGGTGGTATGGACTTAGATGTAAAAGGTGGTGACGTTGTTA
>CAYJJW010000322.1:0-1044 GCA_964370555.1 uncultured Treponemataceae bacterium
ACGCAAGGAGCATTTCGGTGAAAATTTCGTTAGATGCACTGCAAACAGACAATAACGCCTCCTCTGTTTTGTGGTCTGCGTAGTACGTTGCAGTATCATCCATGATACTGCAACTATAGAGTTTTTCGCAGGAGTTGCGAAAAACATCGTTCAGTTTTGTTCGCCTTCCATGTCGAACTACGGGTACGACTTTTTCTGAAAGTTCTGTTGCAATGGTGGTTGCATAAAAGTGACGCCAACTGTGAAAAACGATGTTTCGTTTTTGTCTCAAGTTTTCACTTATGCCGATTGATTCTAAAGCACATCGTAAGCCCTCGGTAATAACATTAGCAACAACTGGTTTTTCTGGAAGGTTTCCAAAAAAAATAAATCGTCCGCCATTGTCCTTATGAGGATTCATAAGACTCAATTTTAGTATTTCAGCTTTAACTTTAGGTACCAGTGGAACAATTCTATTCTTCCCATTTTTTGTTGTAGTAAATCCGTCTATATGACTCCATGAATGCGTAATAAAAAGTCTGTCATCACCTATATCATCAAATTGTAAGGCAAGTATTTCACTTAATCGTAAACCTGTAGTCATGGCAACAAGGTTTGCAACTCGTGCCCTCTCATCTCTCCATGTACCTTGTGTAAATAATTTACTTACCTCTTTTCGGGTGAGTATATCTCGTTTTTGTGCAGTTACCTTGTAGGCGGTTAATCCCTTGCATGGGTTTTCAGGTACAATTTTTTGCCTTACAGCCCACTCGTAAGCTATGCTTGCACACTTTATAATATTGTTTCGTGTTGTTGTAGAAAATTTAACAGTAAATTCTTCAACATGTTTTTTGCCTGTCTTTTCATCTTGTACAATACGCTTTTTTTGAATTTCCTTACTCCAAAGAAATTTCTCAAAATCTTTTAAGTGCTTAATGGTCAAATCCTCTAAAGCAAATTCTGTATCAAAGTATTCAGCCCAATGCCTTAAAATAAGTGTTTGGTCATAACAATAACGCCTACTTACCTTTTTCCCATGAGATAACTTATCTTGTACATACTCCG
>CAYJJW010000323.1:0-1043 GCA_964370555.1 uncultured Treponemataceae bacterium
CATTGTAGCAGGCGCTAACAGCTATGTTTCAGTCGATGAAATAAAAGAGATGTGCAGCTTATACGGCATAGAATTGCCAGAAGATGCCGCAGCAATAGAAGTGGCAGCACGCAAGGGGTTCATGATGATCAACTCACTTGATCTTGAGTTTCAAGGGGTGCGAGTTAGCGCGGATCAATCGGGGTCATTTCCTAGGTCTGGCATGATTGCTTATGGGTTTTTATATCCTGATTACAGAGTACCAATTCAAGTAAAAGAGGCTCAAATATTTGCGATTGATGCGGTGCTAAATAAAGGTTACGACATTAACGCCATTTCGTCAGGTCAGGTATTAAAAAGTTTTGAGCTATCGGGCGTGATAAAAGAGGAGTACGAAACAGGCGCACACGTTGAAACAAGCGCAACAGATGAGGGAGCAATGTCTATTCCTGCGCTAGAATCATCATTGAAACCTTTTTTTAAAACATCCCTTAATAGTTGTGGTATCATATCACAACCATTTAGAAACGTATTTTAACAGGATAACAACATGGCAACAAAGAATTTTAGGTCAACAGTTTTAGAGCCGACTAGCGAGTTTGCGCACGGTGATAAGCTTCGATTTACAGCACTAGCGACAGTAGGAGAGGTGCTTAAGGGGTCATTTTCAGAGACAACAATAGGCGAGGACGGTGTTTACAGTATTGATTTACAGTATGGAAAACACCGGATTGATTACAAACCTTACGAGGGTGTGTGGCGACATTTTGCTGATATAGAAGTAAGCGCAGATACGTTAGCAACTACGCTGCAAGATTTAGCGATTTCATCCGTGCCAGTGACAGATGATGCGATCTTGGTGCTGCAAGGAATTTTAGCAGATGCAGAATCGGCAAAAACAGCAGCGGAGACAGCAGAGGCAGCAGCAGAGACGGCACTTGCAGGCGTTGACGGAAAAATTGCCGAGGTTGCAGCAGGCTATCCAGCATTACTAGCAGCTCAGCTATCAAAAACGTTTTACGTTGATAAAACAGGCTTGGATGGCAATACTGGACTAACAGAAT
>CAYJJW010000324.1:0-1037 GCA_964370555.1 uncultured Treponemataceae bacterium
GTGCATTTGAGAAAGCCATACCTGCTAAACATTGTGCATAGTGAACTTTTTCACGAGCTTCTTTTTTACCTTCAAATGAATCGTAAAGGTGTTCATATACCATTTTAATTGCTTTTAGGGCAAGTGGATCTGTGAAATCGTTTGCAACAGTTGAAACGTATGCTTCCATTGCGTGTGTTAAAGCGTCCATACCTGTATGAGCTGTAAGAGTTTTAGGCATTGTTTCTGCAATTTCAGGGTCTACAATTGCTACGTCTGGTGTAATGTTGTAGTCTGCTAATGGGTATTTGATACCTTTTTCGTAGTCTGTGATAACAGAGAAAGCGGTAACTTCTGTTGCTGTTCCTGAAGTTGAAGGAATAGCTACGAAAATTGCTTTTTGGCGAAGTGTAGGTAATCCAAAAGGAATAATTGCTTTTTCAAAAGTGAATTCAGGATATTCGTAGAAAATCCACATTGCTTTTGCAGCGTCGATAGGTGAACCACCACCGATAGAAACAATAACGTCTGGTCCAAAGTCTCTCATTGCTTGAGCACCTTTCATAACTGTTTCTACTGAAGGGTCTGGTTCAACGTTTTCAAATAGCTCAACTTCCATTCCTGCTTCTTTTAAGTATCCAACAGTTTTATCTAAAAAGCCAAATCTTTTCATTGAGCCACCGCCAACAACAACGATTGCTTTTTTTCCTTTTATATTTTTTAATTCAGCTAAGCTGCCTGCACCAAAATAAATATCTCTTGGTAATGTAAATCTTGACATAAATGTCTCCTCTCTGTGTTTTACGATAAATAATTATCGATTAAAATATAACAAATAGTAAAATAATAGTCAAGCTTTTTTTATAGATAAAAAAACAGCTTTTTAAATCTACTTGTCCAAAAGCGGAATTCCGTGTATAGTAAGTCATGAAAAAGAAAGAACCTTTTAGTATTATTTATGAAGATGAAGCATTTATTGTTTTTAATAAAAGCTCAGGTATTCTAACGGCTGCCGACCGCTACGATAATGATGCGCCAAGACTTGATGTGCTTGCAGC
>CAYJJW010000325.1:0-1036 GCA_964370555.1 uncultured Treponemataceae bacterium
GGTTCTGAACTTACAACGTCTAAACCAGCATAACCTACTTTACCTGAGTTAAGAGCATCCGCCATATCTTGTTCTACAACAAGTGGTCCACGGCTTGTATTAAGAATAATTACACCATCTTTCATTTTTGCAATGTTGTCTTTATTGATAATTCCTTCTGTAGAAGGGAAAAGAGGGCAGTGTAATGAAATTACGTCTGATTTTGCAAGTAATTCATCAAGTGATACATATTCGCCAATTGCTTTACCTGAATCGTTTGGATATTCATCAAATGCAATGATGTTCATTCCCATAGCTTTTGCGATTTTTGCTGTATCTTGACCAATTCTACCAAAACCAATAACACCAAATGTTTTTCCTGCGAGTTCCATAAGAGGGTAATCCCAGTAACACCAGTCAGGGCAGTTTTGCCATTTTCCTTCAAAAACTGTTTGACTATGATGTCCAACATGGTGACAAATTTCTAAAAGAAGAGCCATCGCAAATTGAGCAACAGCTGCTGTTCCGTAGGTTGGAATATTAGAAACAGAAATTCCTTTTGCTTTTGCAGCTTCTACGTCTACAACATTGTATCCTGTTGCTAGTACGCCAACAAATTTAATACTAGGGCAAGCGTCAAATACTTCTTTCGGCATAGGTGTTTTATTTGTATAAACAACTTCTGCATCTCCAATTCGTTTGATAATTTCTGCATTATCGTTTAAAGGTGTTCTATCGTATACCTTTAGTTCACCAAGTTTTTCAAATCCTTCCCAACTTAAGTCGCCAGGATTTTCTGTGTAACCGTCAAGAATTACAATTTTCATAATATCTCCTATTTAGTATAATTTTCTATATATAGTATACACGCTCTATGCATTTATTACAATACGTAGGATGTATTTTTTTGTAAATACATCCTACGTATTTACAAAAAAAATTAAAAAAAAAAGCAATCGAGTTTTTCTCGATTGCTTTTCTCATTCAAAACTAGCTTATGCAGCTTTTTTTGAACTTGTAAAAGTTGTAATTAATTCAAGTACTGCTAAAACAATAA
>CAYJJW010000326.1:0-1034 GCA_964370555.1 uncultured Treponemataceae bacterium
CCTTACCCTACTACTTTTTGTAGGCACACTCTTTGCAGGCGGAAGCCAAGAACCAACTATAGAAACTATCCGTGTTTCTGGGCTTAATGGTCCATCAAGTATTGGCCTTGCATATCTTTTTGAAAATCCACCAGTAATTGATGGCATTCCTTCAACTTTTGAAGTAAGTGCAAGCCCTGATGTGCTTTTGCCAAAACTTTTAAAAGGAGAAGTTGATATTGGAGTGCTTCCTGCAAATGTGGCTGCAAAGGTATACAATGCAAACAATGGTGCAATTCTATTGGCAGGCGTTACAGGACAGGGAATGATGTCAATTGTAAGTAAAGATAATTCTATTACAAAACTAGAAGACTTAAAAGGTAAAAAGCTTACCGTAGCAGGTCAAGGCGGAACTCCTGAATACCTTATTCGCTATCTATGTGAAGCAAACGGTATATCAATTGGAGATGATGAAAACAGTATTGAACTTGATTTTTCTATTCCAACGGCAGAAATTGCCCCTGCCCTTATTACAGGCAAAACTGACTATGCCCTACTAGTTGAGCCATTTGCAAGTGTTGCCATTATGCAAGACAAAACAAAAACGCTTACTCGTGTAATAGATATGCAAGAGCTTTACATGCAAGCGAGTGGTAATACTGAAAACTATCCTATTACCGCACTTGTTGTGAGAAAAGAGTTTGCACAAGAAAACTCAAAACTTTTAGCTGAATTTTTAAAATATGTTGAAATATCTATTAATTGGGTAAATGCCAATCCTGTGGATGCAGGAGCCTTAGTAGAAAAACACGCACTTGGCCTAAAAGCTCCAATTGTTGCAGCTTCTATTCCAACATCTTCATTACAATGGATTCCAGCCCTTGATGCACAAAACAGTGTAGAAGATTTATTGGCTTTGTTTTTAAACTTAGCACCAGATTCAATTGGCGGAACATTACCGGACAGTGTGTTTTATTTTAATTAATGTACAATGTATAATGTATAAATTTTTACTGTAGAGGTTTATTGCAATAAACCTCTACAGTGCATTAAAA
>CAYJJW010000327.1:0-1017 GCA_964370555.1 uncultured Treponemataceae bacterium
AGCGCTGTGGTCTTAAAGTAATAAACGTTCCTTGTGATAAAAACGGTATTGTAAAACCTGAACACGTAATACAAAAACTACAAGATGACACCCTACTCGTTTGCATTATGGCAGTAAACAACGAAACGGGCACCATTCAGCCAATAGAGGAAATTGCAGATGCCATAACCGAGCATTGTAAGGGTAAAAAGAGACCAAAGTTTCATGTAGATGCCGTACAAGCGATTGGAAAGATTTCGTTTAATTTAGCACATACCGGCATTGATACGGCAGCCATAAGCGCCCATAAGCTTTGTGGTCCAAGAGGTTCAGGTATTTTGTATATGAAAGATAGACAAGAGCCTTTTTTACGCGGTGGCGGGCAAGAGGGCGGCCTTAGAAGTGGCACCGAAAACCTTTTTGGCATTTGGGCAATGATGCGCTGTTTAGAAGAATACGCGCAAAAAGAAAAACTAGACGCACACACAAAAAAACAAAGCGCCATAATGCAGCATTTTACCGCAAATATAGCCCAAATTCAAAATTGTGGAATAATTCCCGAAAACCGCATACAAGAGCCTGAAAACTACTCCTCGTGGGTTATACAGGCTAGTTTTGACAAGATACCCGGTGAAGTAATGGTACGCTCATTAAGCCAAAAAGGCTTTTATATTTCAACTGGTTCTGCTTGTTCTTCAAGAAAGGTTAACCGCCCCGTACTAGCTGCAATGGGCATTGGAAAAGATGTTGCAACGAACACCGTGCGTTTTTCGTTTGGAGTGGAAACCACTAAAGAAGAAGTTGAAAGCTTGATTGAAGCAGTGAAAGAAGTGTGTGCAATGTTTGGGTAGGTTTTTAATTACTAATTACGAGTTACTAAGTACTAGTTTTTCAGCCAAAAAATACAAAATCCCGCCACATTCGTAATTCGTAATTTGTAATTCGTACCTATCTAAGCCCGCTACATTAGTAACTTGTAACTAGTAACTGCACATTGTCAGATTAAGTGCAACACCCTTGTAAAATAGATTGGAGTAC
>CAYJJW010000328.1:0-1006 GCA_964370555.1 uncultured Treponemataceae bacterium
CTTCAAGATCACAGATGTTTAACACAAGGTATTCTTTCTTAAACGGAAAGTTTGAAAAACCTCTTTGTGCTATACGTCTGAATAAAGGCATTTGTCCACCTTCAAAACCTACGTATACTTTCCCACCTGAGCGAGATTGTTGTCCCTTATTACCTCGACCAGCAGTTGTTCCTCGACCTGAAGAAGAACCACGACCAACAATTCTTTTTTTCTTATTAGCACCTTTTGGTGCTGAGAGATTAAAATCAGACATTATTTTATCTCCTCAACTTTTACTAAGTGAGAAACAGCTGCAACCATGCCTAAAATAGCAGGTGTTGCATCATGCTCTACACTAGAGTTTATTTTTTTCAAGCCCAAAGATCGAACTGTTGCTCTTTTAGGAGGTTTTTGACCAATGGTGCTTTTAAGTAAAGTTACTTTAATTTTTTTCACTGCAGCCATAATTAACCCCACATATCATCTAGGGATTTTCCCCTATTTTTAGCAACAGCACTAGCGTTCATAACGTTCTTTGCTGCTTTAAAAGTTGCGCGAACAACATTCACAGATGTGTTTGATCCCAAAGACTTAGACATAACGTCTGTAGCTCCGGCAGCTTCCATAATGGCACGTACTGCACCACCTGCAATAATACCGGTACCACCACAAGCTGGCATTAAAAGTACTTTTGCACCTTTATAGTCTGCTTGAATTCTATGTGGAATTGTACCATTTTTCAAAGGCAATTGAATTAAGTTTCTTTTTGCCTTATCAATACTTTTTCTAATAGCTTCTGTTACATCGTTAGCTTTCCCAAAACCATAGCCAACTCGACCTTTTTTATCTCCAACAATTGTTAAAGCAGAGAAAGAAAATCTTCGTCCACCTTTTACAACTTTAGCGGTTCGGTTAAGCTTTACAAGTTTTTCTACAAACTCTTTAGGTTGGTCTCTATCAAAATTCTTTTTACGTTCCATAGATTCTCCTAAAATGCGATGCCGGCTTTACGTGCGCCGTCAGCTAT